>JAFAZU010000555.1 GCA_019239585.1 Acidobacteriaceae bacterium | reverse complement strand
GTTCAGAACGTGGCTGTCGGTACAACCGTTCCGTGGCGCGATGCCGAGACTGATTTCAGACTTGAGTTTTCGGTCGACGGACACGTTCCGGCATCGGGCGAGGAGCGTACGCATGCGGTGTTTCGGGTCACCTCACCCGGGTTTTTTGCGACGCTTGGCCTTCCTATTGTCGAAGGCCGCGATTTCAATGAGGCAGACCGCAGGGGCAACGAGCCGGTCGCGATTGTTAGCCAGAGCCTAGCGCAACGGATGTTTCCCAACGGGAATGCGCTGGATCACCACGTGCTGTGGACCGATCCAATCCTGAAGGTTGTCCCCATGATGATCCCCGAGTCCCGGCGCATTATCGGCGTAGTGGCGGACATGGACGACACCAACCTTGTGCCCAGGCCGACCATGACCGTGTATCATCCTTTCGCTCAGGAGGAAGCCATGGGGGGAGGACGTTTATTCGTTCACATGCGCTCGGACCCTTATGCTCTGGTATCTCCGATCACGCATATTCTGCGCAACATGTCCCCTGACCAGCCGGTGGAACACGCAGCGACCCTCGATGATGTCCGCGCGGAGGTGCTGTCATCGGATCGGCTCAATGCGGTGGTGTTCGGCATCTTCGCGGGAGTGGCGCTGCTGATTGCGGTGGTGGGCGTGGCCGGCGTGCTCGCCTTCTCTGTCAGCGGTCGCACGCGAGAGTTTGGCATTCGGCTGGCAGTCGGGTCACAGCCGCGAGGTTTGTTGATGCGCGTGATGGCCGAAGGCACGGTTATTGCCATCGGCGGCCTCCTGGTCGGTTTAGTCTGCGGGTACGGGCTGGCGCAACTGGCAGGCACTTTCCTGGGAGATCTGAAAACTCCGGGCGTGCTGCCGGTGGCCGGTTCGGCTGCCGCACTGCTGCTGGCGGCTGTGATTGCGTCGGTGATACCGGCAGCGCGGGCTGCCCGAGTCGACGTGATTCAAGCGCTACGAACGGAGTAGTAGAGCAAAGATACTCGCATGAAAGCCGTCGTTTATGACAAATACGGTTCGCCCGATGTTCTTCGGTTCGAGGAGATTCAAAAGCCGACTGCTGGGGACGAAGAAGTTTTAATAAAAGTCCGTGCGGCTTCCGTGAACCCACTGGACTGGCACTTTATGAGAGGCGAACCGTACTTTGTTCGCATCATGGCCGGGCTGCGCAAGCCAAAGATCACACGACTGGGCGCGGATGTGGCTGGCCAAGTCGAAGCGATTGGTAGGAATGTCACACGGTTCAAAGAAGGCGACGAGGTGTTCGGCAGTTGCCGTGGAGCTTTTGCGGAGTATGTGTGTACTTCCGAACAATCATTAGTCACGAAACCGGATAACATGACGTTTGAGCAAGCGGCCTCCGTACCGGTGGCGGCATTTACCGCATTGCAAAGTCTTCGCGACAAGGGGCAGATTCAGCCAGGGCAGAAGGTTTTGATTAACGGCGCCGCAGGTGGCGTGGGTACGTTCGCAGTGCAAATCGCTAAATCATTCGGCGCAGAGGTGACCGGCGTATGCAGTACGAGGAATGTGGACATGGTCCGATCTCTCGGCGCAGATCACGTTATTGATTACAACCAGCACAATTTCACCAAAAATGGGCAGCGTTACGACCTGATTTTTGATCTTGTCGGGAATCATTCGTTATTGGCATGTGGGCGCGTTTTAAATCCTAATGGGATACATATTGCGGCCGGAGGGAAAGCTGGCCGGTGGATGATTGGTCCCTTGGCTCGTTCGATCACAGCGCCGGTGTTATCACGTTTGATGAGCCGGAAGCTGGTCACAATTCTGGCGAGATCGAACATAAAGGACCTGACCATCCTGCGCGATCTCATGGAAGCCGGAAAGGTAATGCCAGTTATTGATAGGCGTTACTGCTTAAGTGAGGTCCCTGAGGCGATTCGTTATCTGGAAGAAGGACACGCTCGCGGAAAAGTAGTCATAACGTTGGATGGGCTTCGAGAGCAAGCACACAAATAATTTTTTAATTTTTGGGGATTCCAGCTACGGTTTTTTGGCGCTCGCGTTGCGTAGTGGTTGAACGGAAATCCAGTTCGACTTTACCGGAGATATGCTATGCGAAAGCCATCACGAACCCTTTCAGCTCTAATCACCGTTGTCTTGCTCTGCGGCACGGTAGCAATTAACGCACAAGAAACCGAGGATTCAGCATCAGTCAACGCGCAAGAAATCGGCCCTTCGGACCTGGCGGAAGTTCTCACCTCAGCACGAAACCAGCTCCCCAATGACCTCGATTCAAGCAGCATTCAAACCTACCTTGACGGAGTCGCCGCTTATATTTACGGCTATTCCCTCCTGGCGGTCGCCCTGACCGAACGTGTTTCCACGAACATCGCGAGAGCCGATCTACAACTCGGAAGAGCACCCATCAATCAGCTTTACAAGGCACCCTCTTTACCAGTGGGATCGCAGTTTAAAGATGTGGTCCTGCCGACTACAAGCGCCATGTACTCGACCGGGTTCTTCAATCTCAAGCAAGAACCGCTCATCTTGCATCTTCCGGAGATCAGTAGCGACCGGCACTTCATCGTGCAATTGTTGGACGGCTGGACCAATGTCAGCCGCAGATCGCCCACCTCGCGGCTTGCCGGAATTAGCCCGACCCCGGGAGACTACGCGCTGGTCGGTCCCGATTGGAACGGTAACTTGCCAAGCGGGATCTCGGAAACGATACGGTTCGACACCAACACGGTGTGGCAGATTATGCGCGTGTACACCACGGGCACGAAGGACGACCAAGACTTTGTATCGAACCAAATCTTCAAGAACATGACGCTCCAACCGCTCAGTTCCTACGGAAACCCCTATACTCCTCCTGATAATTTGCCTGTAAATCCCTCCATTGACGTCGTAACACAACCGATCCAGCAGCTCGACAGCATGGATGCGTGCGCGTTCTTTGGAACGATGTCAGCCATGATGATGACCAATCCTCCTCGGAAGATCGATGCGGGAGTGGTACCGATTTTAGAGAGGCTCGGCATTATCGGTGCGGCTAACGCCCCCGCACCCACCCAGTTCTCGTGCGCCAGCCAAACGCAGGCCGAGAGAACGGCCTTGCAGCTGGCCGTGGCCACTGGCAAGCAGATCTTGAATGCCACTCCGCCGCCCTCCCTGACGCCAACCAACTGGTCGTTGCCGACGAACGTAGGTGATTATGGGACGCGCTATCTGCTGCGAGCGCTCGTGGCCAAGGACGCGCTCGGGGCGAACCGGCCGCAGGACGTGGTCTATGGCTATGGCATTCACGACAGCACTTGGAATGGGAGTTCGGGAACCTCCGACAGCCATCTCCTGTACGGCACCAATCGCTACGTGCTGCATTTTAAGGCGCAAACCAGTCAGAAAGCCCCCCTGGAGATTCCGCCCATCGACGGCAACGGCTTCTGGTCGATCACCCTGTACAACATCGATGGGACGCTCAATGACAACAAGGTCGCGCCCTATCACGCGCTCAGCACGAAGTCGGTGGAAGGTCACACCGCCTGTCTGAACGACGACGGTTCGCTGGATATCTATGTGCAATCAACGCCGCCGTCCGACCCGAAGCAACTCTGCAACTGGCTGGAAGCACCGCAGCCGACAGCCGGCAATAACAACGGCCAATTCATTTTATTCCTGCGGACGTATTGGCCCGATCGGGCGATCACAAGTGGCCGCTGGTACCCGCCGGGGATTAACAAGACGAATTGAGAAGGGCGTAGGAGCGCTTTTCGATTCAACAAAACCCGGTCGCTGCATAAACGGAGCGCAGAAATTTTCTAAAATCTACTGCCGCCATTACCGGCGGCGGTTTATTGGCCGGTTATGACAGTTTCGGTCAAAACGCTGGGGGAACACC
>JAFAZU010000533.1 GCA_019239585.1 Acidobacteriaceae bacterium | reverse complement strand
GAAACCTGGGGCCAGCAAAGCCAGGTTGAAGGTATTACGCGATGTAATCGGCATGTTCTCCATCGAAAGTTGATTCAAACCGCCGCCCACATCGAACGTTTGCGTATTCAGAATGCTCGCGTCCCCTTCGACGGTGACGGTCTGCTTCGAGGAACCTACCCGAAGCGCTACATCCACGGTGCTGGCATTATCAAGCCTGACACTCACGCCCGACTGGTCGAACTGATCAAATCCGGTAGCATTGACAATCAATTTATAGCTACCAATCGGCAGCAACGGCACTTCATAAACGCCGTCGCTGCCGCTCGTTGCCCGCCGCTCGAAGCCAGTTTCGAGATTCACTGCCTGGACCGCCGCTCCAGTAACCGGACCGCCGCTCGAGTCCGTTACCAGACCTCGGATCGTCCCGCTCACTTGCCCTGACTGGCCATACAGCCGGGCAAACACGACGAGAGCGCACAAGGCCTTCAGGATAAAGGAAGAAAACTGTTTCGGAGGCAAAGCGCATTATGACGGCAAAAGATGAAAATACAGTAACAACTGTGTTTCATATTTATGTGCGCCAGTACTCATCTTCTATCACTTAATTAATTGGCCGCCACGCTCGTCCATCGCGCGCCAGCAGCTCATCGGCTGCGGCTGGCCCCTGGCTTCCCGCTGCATAAAATTGCAGATCGCCCGGACCGTTCTTCGCCCACATATCCAGAACCGGCTGTACAACGGCCCAGCCGGCTTCAATATTGTCCGCTCGCTGGAACAGCGTGGGGTCGCCCATCATCACGTCATATAACAATGTTTCATACCCGGTGGCAGGCGCGGTTCCAAAGTAATCTTGGTATTTGAAATCCATTCGCACATCGCCTAGTTTCATCCTTGGTCCGGGAACTTTCGCTCCAAACTCAAGCGCAATTCCTTCATCCGGCTGAATGCGTATTAACAGCCAGTTCGGAGCGGGACCGCTGCTCACTTCCTCACGCATTAAAGCGCAGGGAACCCCCTTAAATTTAATAGCAATCTGGGTTTTTTTACGCGCGAGCCGCTTGCCGGTACGTAAATAAAAAGGAACGCCCGACCATCGCCAATTATCAACCAGAAATTTAAAAGCGACATACGTCTCCACTGGCGAATTAGGCGCTACATCGGGCTCCTGCCGGTACCCCGGAACCTGCTCATCGCCAATCTTTCCCGCACTATATTGACCGCGCACCACGTTGCACTTAGCGCCACCGTCGCAAACGCGAACTGCTTCCACCACCTTCGCCTTTTCAGCGCGAACGTCATTCGCGTCAAATGAATTAGGAGCTTCCATGGCAGTCATGGCAAGCAATTGAAATCCGTGATTAGGGATCATATCCCGCAGCGCTCCCGTGCTTTCATAAAACCGTCCGCGCTTTTCCACGCCCACTGTTTCCGCCACGGTGATCTGTACATGATCGATGCGATCCCGGTTCCACAACGGCTCAAATAGCCCATTGGCGAAACGGAACATCATCAGATTCTGAACCGTTTCCTTGCCAAGGAAGTGATCGATGCGGTAAATCTGACGTTCCGAAACAATGTCTAAAATTTCATGGTCGAGTGCTTGAGCCGACTGGAGATCATGCCCGAACGGTTTCTCAATCACAATGCGTCGCCAATGACCGGGCTTTTCGCAACTCAAGCAGCTTTTCCCAAGCTGTTCTACCACCGTGCCAAAAAAACGGTCAGCCACCGCCAGATAAAACAGATAGTTTCCGCCCGTATGCTGCGTCTTGTCCGCTTCTTCCAGTTTGGATTTCAGTTGCCCGTAAGATTCCGGCTTTGTTAAGTCTCCTTTCATATAGGACATGCGGCTGGCCAGAAAATTCCAGGCATCCCGGTTGAAAGCGTACTTGCTGCCGTCTGAGTTCGCAAACTGCTCTACCATTTCCGTCAGGCTGTTGCGCCAATCCTCATCGCTGTGGTCAGCCAGATCAAAGCCGATAAGGGCAAATTCCTCCGGCAACAGTTGCGCGCAGGTCAGATTATAAAGCGCTGGCACAACCAGCCGTTTCGTTAAATCACCAGCCGCCCCAAATATGACGAGTGCGCAGGGCCCTGCTGGTTGGGCACCGCTATCTTTGTCGTGTGGCATTAATCTATTGTCCTCATAAGCGGATCCAAATCAAACCTGACAAACTAAAAGGTATATTGTTGACAAAGCATGAGCATAGGGCAGCAATTAGCGTTTCTTTTGATCTTGGGTTTACCCATTGCCTCCATTGCATGGACGGTTACGCACGAAGAAGTCTTTCGGGAGCCCCGCGAGTATTGTGCGGATCGCAGTAAAAACTGCGAAAAACTGCTGCAGCGCAAGTTCTTTTATCTTTTCACCTGCGAATACTGCTTCAGCCATTACGTTACGATCCTTTTCCTGATCATTACGCGGTTTAAGCTGCTGTTCGAAGATTGGCGCGGCTATCTCATCAGTGGTTTTGCCCTGGTTTGGGTTGCCAACATTTATATGAACATCTATGCCCGCGTCCGCCTGGAAATTAAAAAGGACCGTGTTGAAATTGCCGTTCAGGAACAGTCCATAGCAGAACGTGCGGAGGCTGTCAAACAACCTTAATTTGGTGCTTTCCCCAACAGTTTGCGCTGATCTTCCGGCGTCAGCTCATCATAGAGCGCCGTAAATGCGGCGTTTGTCCAACCGAACCCCGCCTGATTCGCGCTGTAGCCGTAATGAATTTGTGAGGCGACATTAGAATTGCCATGCACCACGTCATACTTCTCCACAATATAGCCGTGCTGCCGGAAATCCTGCGCGACCAGCGACAGAAACTTCATGGTGATTCGCTCTGCATCGTCCTTGTATCCATACCGCCGCAATCCTCCCACCGCAATCCACTGCAGCGGGGCCCAGCCAAACGGAGAGTCCCATTGATTGCCGCTCACATGCGTGCTCGTTTGTAATCCGCCAATCTTCTCAAAAAGAGAAAGATTTTTCTCGACACGCGCGGCCTGCTCTTTCGTAGCGAATCCCGCCCAAAGCGGATAGAAGGTCGTCAAAAACGGGTATTTCCGTACGCGCTTATGCACAAAATCATAGTCATAGTACAGCCCATCCTTGTCATCCCACATCAGACGGTTCACCCGTTTGGCGCGGTCCGCCGCCTTTCCCTTCCAGTTTTTTGCTTCGTCAGCCCGGCCCACAATTTCGAGCATTTCCACAATCCCCATCTCCTGTAAATAGAGCAGGGAGTTGAGGCAAACCGGATTGTAGTGAATAATGTCGATATTGAAAGGGCCAAACCGGTTGGACGGATCAAACCCGGATTCTCGCATTGACCGGTCCCCTTTGTAAAAGAGCGGAGTGAGCTGATCCGTCGCGCGGTCATAATACTGCGAAACGTCGTAATCGGGAATTTGGTGCGTTTGGAAATAGGCTTTCACCAGGTCATAGTGGGTTCTGCCGTTCGCATCCCGTTCAGCAGATAACACCTCCGGCGCTGGGCCATCACCCAAATCGAAGTAGCGCGACAACCCGCTTTCCGGCGTCAGATGCGGCTCCCGCGCCCACAGCTCATAATTCTTCTGAAC
>JAFAZU010000039.1 GCA_019239585.1 Acidobacteriaceae bacterium | reverse complement strand
TGCCTGCGGCCATGCCGGCCCTTGACCGTCTTTTTTTCGCGCGTGTACCTGCCGGTTCGGAAGTTCTGGATGTGTGCTGCGGAAGCGGACATGTGACTAAAGAACTGATCCGGCGTGGTTACCGCGTTACTGGTGTCGACGCGTCAGAGGGGTTGATTGCCATCGCTAAACGAGAAATGCCGAATGGGGATTGGCGCGTGGGGGATGCACGGCATCTCCATCTGAATGCCCGATACGCAGCTGCTCTTTCCACATTTGATTCACTGAATCATGTGTTAACGCCGGAGGAGCTTCAGCAGATTTTCCAAGGCGTACGAGGAGCATTGCAACCGGGAGGGTTGTTTGCCTTCGATATGAACCTGGACGAAGCCTATCGCGCGGACATGCGGCGCTGGACGGTAGACGTCAATGACACAACGGTCAGCCTCGTACGCGGCAGCTACGAACCGTCGAGCAAAAAGGCTTGCACTGAACTGATCTGGTTCGTGCGGAACGAAAGGGATGATTTATGGCGCCAATACCGCAGCGCAGTGGAGCAGCGAAGCTATACGCAGACGGAGATTTTATCGGCACTTGAAAAAACAGGGTTCCGCGAAATAGAGTGTATGACCGCCGAAGAAGCCGGTATGACCGCCGAGCTGGCATTCGGGCGGATTTTTATAACGACTCGCGCTTAGGAATGAGGGAAGACTCGAACGTCCATTCCTTCAGCAGAGCTGATTAAACGATCCAGGTCGCTGCCGAAAGCTCGCTCCCACCAGCTCTCGCGCCCTTTGTGGCCGACGTAAATCTGGGTGATTCCACGCTGGCGCGCAAAGCGCAGAATGGTATCTACGGGGTCCTCGCCATCGAGCTCAACGATTTCAGCGTCCCTCTGCCTTGCTAAAGCAACACCCTCCTCCACGCGCTTGCGCTGTTCCGGAGACCAGTCAGGACGGTTGAGATGCGCGGCGAGCAACTCACCATGAAAACGGTCGCGATTGCGTGCTCCGCTTTCCAGCATCCGCTCCGCATTCGACTGAGGAGAAAGACAAACCAGGATGCGTTCCTGCGTGCCCCAGGATTGTTGAATGCCGTGGCGCTCCAAATAACGCTCTAATTGGCTGTCAATTACATCAGCTGCGAGTAAAAGCGCAATCTCCCGCAATTCTGAAAGTTGGTGCTGTGAAAGTTTGTGCGGCTTCGTGGAGTTGCCGTCTTCAGAGACCGTCATGCAGCTCTCGGGCGGCACATCGACCACAACGATTTCATCGGCGGTCTGCAGGAAGCTGAGAGGCACCGTTTGAGTCACGTGCTTGCCGGTGATCGCTTCCACGCGCGGCGTCATTTCTTCAATATGCTGCAAGTTGACGGAAGTAATCACAGAGATGCCGGAGTCGAGCAGCTCCGCCACATCCTGCCAACGCCGCTCATGTTTGAGGCCGGGCGGGTTGTCGTAAGCCAGTCCATCAACCAGGCAGACTTTGGGCTGCCTTCGAAGAATGGTTTCGAGGTCCATGACAGGCACGCCCTGTACTTCTTTCAGCGGAATAACTTCTAATGTGTTAATGATTTGCTGGAGGTCGGGAGACAGACGAGGCTGGATAGCGCCCACCACTACATCCTGTCCGCGCTCGTAGCGGCGGCGCCCTTCATCGAGCATTCGAAAACTCTTGCCGACACCCGAGGCATAGCCGAAAAAGACTTTTAAACGGCCATGAGACTGGTGTTCTTCCTGTGTTTCTAACTGCTGAAGAAGTTGTTCCGGTGTTGGCTTACTTCCACTAGTTGCGGCCACACTTCTATTATTAATATACGTTTTCAGTCTCAAGTTGTGCTATCCTTCTGGTGTCCGACGTTTGCTTGTCAGAGGGGACGTAGTTCAGTTGGTTAGAACGCCGGCCTGTCACGTCGGAGGTCGCGGGTTCGAGCCCCGTCGTCCCCGCCATCTCTCATTCTTTCTTTTGTTTCCTGGGCTTTTGGGCCCTAAGCCGGATTGCAGTACGCTCGCGCAGAAACGTGTGAATCCAAATTCTCTGCCGCCATTCTGCGGTTCCTGTTCTAGGCCGAGCATACTAATACCATGAACTAAGGCCCATAAAACGCGGGCGAGAGCGACCGAGTCGCCTTTCCTGACTTCCCCTGTTTTCTGGCCTTCACGGACGGTTTCTTCAAGGACCGCAAAAGAACGTTTGGCTTCGATTTCCCCGACTGCATCCAGGTACTGTGGTTCGCCGCCGCCGCCGAACATGACTTCAAAGTGGGCGCGGTGCTGGAGGGCAAAGCGTACATAGGCAACCGCCATAGCTTCACCACGGGCAGTAAAACTCTTTCCAGCGCTGCGGCGTGCATCTTCAAGGGCGTCGGCAAACTGCCGAAAGCTGGAAGCGCTGATAGCAGCAAGCAGGGCCGCTTTGTCGGCGAAATGACGATAGGGAGCCATGCGGGAAACGCCCAGGCGCGCTCCGATCTCACGTAAAGTGAGCGCCCGAACTCCGTTTTCAGCGATCAAAGCGAGGCTTTCACTGATGATGGATTCGCGCAGGTTTCCGTGGTGGTAGGAATGCTTGGGGGGAGTCGGCATATAGGAAGTAATTTTCTTGTTGACAACGTCAACATTTCGGTTTAGGATGTTGACATAGTCAACTGCTATGGAACAGTTTAGAAAACTCTGGAAGGAAAGCAAAGCTTTAACGGCTTTGTCTGTTGTGATGCTGACGGCGTTTGCATTGTCGACGGCGGGAATTGTTCTTGATCCCAGGACGATTACCGGGGTTCCGGCATGGCTGAAACCGGCTAAATTTGCCATCTCCATCGCGATCTATGCGGGAACGCTGGCGTGGATGTTCCAATACATCACGGTCGG
>JAFAZU010000237.1 GCA_019239585.1 Acidobacteriaceae bacterium | reverse complement strand
CAGCAGGTTCAAACCAATCTCTCGCTTTATCTCTATGGTGAGCTGGAGTTTGCCGTTGAAGAAGAACTAGAACAGCATTTGGAAGGCTGTTCTTTCTGCCAGTTAGCGTTGTCCCGTGAAAAGGATTGGCATACCAAGCTGAACGGGGAGCGAAAGGACGTCCCATTGGATCTGCTGGCGCAGTGCCGCCGTGACTTACGAGTGGCGATGAAGGCACCTCAAGGTAAGAACAGCAGGCAAACATGGCAGCTTTCCCACGTTTTCGGCGCTCTTCACTTCGGCGGGCAATGGTCGAAAGGCCTGGCGTTTGCGTCTTTTTTTCTCTTGGCCGGATTTAGCCTATCAAACTGGATTAATCATGTGTATCCTGGGAGCCGGCTTGGCCCTATTACTGAAGCGGGGCTTCTCAACTATCCAACCCGAATCCGGGAAATTCAGCCCGGCAACAATAACCAGGTCCGTATCCTGATTGATCGTGTTCAGGAACAGGAGATCATCGGCAGTATTGGAGACGAAGCGGTGCGGCGCTTGCTGCTGGCTGCGATTAAGGACCCTGCCGATCCCGGTCTGAGAGTGGATTCTGTTGAGCTGTTGAAGGGGCAAGGCGGAACAGATGTTCGCGACGCGCTCCTCTACACTGTGCGCCACGATGACAACGCGGCTGTGCGCTTGAAGGCCTTGGAAGGGTTGCGACGCTTTCGGGATGATCGGATAACGCATGAAGGGTTGCGCTCTGTTCTGCAATATGACAGTAGTCCAGCGGTTCGGTCAGCGGCTATTGACCTGCTGGTGCCTGCTAACGGTGTGTTAACAGTGACGCCGGAACTGGCAGGTACTCTGGAAGAGATTGTGCGCTCAAACCGTGATGACGATTACCTCCGGGCTCGTTGCCTGCAAGTTTTGCAAACGGTTGCTACTCCGCGCGCTTATTAGCTGTACAGTTTCACAAAATCCCATTTCCGGCACAATCGACTTTCCCTCTGCCTCGTCAAAAATGATGGAAAGCTGGATTTAATATGCATTGGAAATTTCTTTCAATTCCCGTCATGGCAACGTGCTTGGCCTTTGGTGGAAAAGTCCAGGCCCAATCAGACTTGCTTCCTTACGTTCAAGCCGCTCAACTGGGTGGCCAGCTTAGCTATTTGGGTGTAAGGCTGGTTGATGTGGATGCGGACCGTGTGGGCAGGCTTAAATTGAGCGAAGAGCGCGGCGTGGAAGTTGTCAATGTCGAGGAGGGCAGCCCCGCTGATAATGCGGGCATTAAGCCAGGAGATGTTCTGCTCAGCTATAACGGGGAGAACATTCTTGGAACGCAGCAGTTTAGCCGTCTGGTGCGGGAAACGCCTCCGGGAAGAAAAATAAAAATTCAAATCTGGCGGGATGGCAAAGCGCAGAACCTAATCGCGGCTATCGGAGCTTTGCCGTCGCGCACTCCCGCCGTTCCTGCTCACTTTGCAAATTTTGGCTTTCCTGACATGCCGGGCTTCAGGGCGCTTGACGTTCCTAAGATCATGATGACCTGGACCAATTCGGCGCTCGGCATTGAGTGCGAGCCGGTTGATTCACAGTTGGCGCAATATTTCGGCGTAAAGCGCGGCGTTCTGGTGCGTTCCGTAGCAAAGGACAGCGCTGGCGAAAGGGCCGGTCTGAAAGCAGGTGATGTGTTGACAACTGTCGGTGATAAAAATTTGACAAACCCGGAGGATCTGCGGCGCATTCTGCGGCAGCCTGGTAAGCCGGTATCGGTGTCGCTGGTCCGGGATCATAGACAACTCACGCTCAATGTAACGCCATCACTGGACGACCAGCAGTAAGCGAAGCTCAAGCGACTCTGCTGTTGAACGCAGAAAAGGCATCACGCCGCGTTAACGGCCGCTTCTTTGTCATGAGTGATCTCAGCCGAAGAACGGCTTGTGACTTGAGTTGTGAGATGCGGGATTCGTGCAAGTCGACAATTTTGGCAATTTCGCGCAATGTGAGTTCTTCGTAGTAGTAGAGGTTCAACACGGTCCTTTCCAGGTGAGGCATCTTTCGAAGCGCCTCGACTAACAGGCGTTCGAGTTCCGCTTGCTCGACAACCTGTGACGGCCATTGTTCTTCCGCATTAGAGAGATGCCGCAGAAGATTGCCTCCGTTCTCGTCAGAACCTGCACTTTCCAAACTGCCCAGCGTCAGCCCTCGCGCTTCCGATAACCATCCGTGATACTCGGATATGGGCAAATGGAGGTGAGCCGCAATTTCCTCTTCGGACGGAACGTGGTGATGTTCCTGCTCCAAGGCGGCAATAGCAGACTCGATCAGCTTGGCTCGCTTCCGTTGTAAGCGGGGAGCCCAATCCAGATTGCGCAAACTGTCCAGAATAGCGCCTCGAATTTTGTATTCAGCATAGGTTCGCAGTCTTACGTTGTGACTGGTTTGGTAATGGTCAATAGCCGCAATCAGGCCCAGTATTCCGGCTGAAATTAGATCGTCTAGGCTTACTGAAACAGGCAAGCGATAATGAATTCTCCTTGCAATCAGCTGGACTTGCGACAGGTGGTCGAGAATGAGATGCTCGCGTTGAGCGGCATCAGAGATTTCTGGGCCGGAGCTTCCTTCCTGTTCAGTAACGGTCATGGGCGATGCTTCTATGAGAGATTCGTCAGAACATCGCAAAAACTTGAGGATTCCCCTCAC
>JAFAZU010000229.1 GCA_019239585.1 Acidobacteriaceae bacterium | reverse complement strand
GGATTTTTAATCACTGACTCTTCCGGTTCGTAATGCGTCGGAAGCGGGCCGTCATGCAGACCTGCGGCAGCATAGATCCATCCTTTGCCATCGGATTGCATCACAAATGGATCGATACCAGAGATGGTGTCTTTGCCGCGCGCCTCTTTCGAAGGCCGGTAGGAAGGAGGGCGCTCCACAATGAAGTCAGGCGTATCTTCTCCAACCCACTCCTTCTTGTTTTCGTCCCACCAGACGAGCCTTTTGCGCTCGGACCAAGGCTTTCCCTCGAGGTCTGCCGAGGCGCGATTATACAGAACCCGCCGGTTGTGCGGCCAAGCCCAAGCCCATTCAGGCGCGACCCAGTTCTGCTCCCAATGCGGCTTGCGCCGTGCAGTCTGATTGACGCCATTGCGGTAAGCTCCTGAGTAGATCCAAGCGCCGCAGGCCGTAGAGCCGTCGTCTTTTAAGGAGGTAAAGCCCTCGACCGGTACTCGGTCCACAACCGTGTACCCGTTGATCTCGTGCAGCACCGACTCCGCGCTGGGCTCATTCAGCGCCCCATGCGTCGGGTAGTCCCATGTCAAATCACGAATCGGCCAGTTTCTCGGTTGGTTGTATTCAAGCTGATAAAGCATTTTCAAACGCCGGCCCAGCTTGAAAATAAAATCGAGTTCGCTGCGGCAGTCCCCTTGCGGCTCAATCGCCTTGTGATGCCACTGCAAAAGGCGCTGTGTATTGGTGAAACTTCCGTCTTTCTCCGTGTGCGCTGCTGCCGGAAAGAAGAAAACTTCCGTGCCGATGTCTTTGGGCTTGATTTCCTTGCGCTTGATTTCCGGCGCTTCCCGCCAGAAGTCGGCGGTTTCCGTTAACTGGAAATCGCGGACCACCAGCCAGTCAAGCGCGCGCAACCCTTTCCGCTGTAAAGGCCCGTTCATGGAACCGATAACGGGGTTCTCGCCCATCACGAAATACCCCTTCACGGCGCCGTCCACCATATCGACAACCGTGTTCATATGCGAGTGGTCGCCCGTCAGGGTCGGCAGGTAGTTATAGCACCAATCACTTCCCTTTGTCGCGGAAGGACCGAACCAGGCTTTCATCAACGAAACAAAGTACTTGGGGAACTCGCCCCACCAGCCCGAAGGTGATTCGTTCAGCTTCAGATAGGTATTCAAGTCCTTATCGTGTTTCGCCTTGGGCATCGGCAAATAGCCGGGCAGAAGATTGTAGAGGGTTGGAATATCGGTAGAACCCTGGATCGAAGCGTGTCCGCGCAGCGCCATAATACCGCCGCCGGGACGACCGATGTTGCCCAGCAATAACTGAACGACAGCCGCCGCCCGAATGTACTGAACGCCGACGGAGTGCTGCGTCCAACCCACTGCATAAACAAAAGCTCCTGTCCTATCGCGTCCGGAATTGTTGCACAGAGTTTCCGCAACCTTCAGAAATAAGTACTGCGGGATGCCGCATGTGGCTTCCACCATCTCGGGCGTATAGCGCGAATAGTGGCGCTTCAAAATCTGAAAAACGCAGCGGGGATGCTGAAGCGTCGGGTCGGTCTTTTCAGCCTGTATCGGCTCGCGCTGGGTCGGTTGGCCTTTCTTGCCGTCTTCCGATTCGCGAGCTCCTCCAGCCGGTTCCGGATCGACGCCCTCATACATCCAGGTGCGCTTCTCATACTGTCCCTTCTTTTGTTCCCAACCGCTGAACAAACCATCCAGGTCTTCCGTATCCTTGAAGTCTTTATCAATAAGGGCAGGCGCGTTCGTGTAATGAACGATGTAGTCTTTGAAATACCGCTCGTTCTCCAGAATGTAATGAACGATGCCCCCAAGAAAAGCAATATCCGAGCCTGCGCGAATCGGCACATGAATATCTGCCACCGCGCTCGTGCGCGTGTAACGCGGGTCTACATGGATAATGGTCGCGCCCCGTTCCCGCGCTTCCATTACCCAGCGGAAGGCAACCGGATGGCACTCCGCCATGTTTGAACCCTCGATGACGATGAAATCCGAATTCACCAAGTCACCGGGAAACGTGGTAGCGCCTCCCCTGCCAAACGAGGTCCCCAAACTGGGAACCGTGGAGGAGTGTCAAATACGGGCCTGATTTTCAATCTGGACAATGCCCAAGCCGGTAAATAATTTTTTGATGAGGTAATTTTCTTCGTTGTCGAGCGTTGCGCCGCCCAGATGCGCTATTGCCATCGTGCGCCGCAGCGGATTTCCCTTTTCGTCTTTATCTTCCCAATAAGCATCCCGCGTTTTCTTGACTCGCTCGGCTACCATGTCCATGGCCCGTTCAAGCGGAATCTGTTCCCACTCCGTCCCGCAAGGTCGGCGATACAGAACATGATTGACCCGGTGCGCGCCCGCTACCAATTGGAATGTGGCCGCTCCCTTTGGGCACAAACAGCCGTGTGAAATCGGAGATGCCGGGTCGCCTTCAATGTCAATAATTTTTTGTCTTTGACGTAAACTAATTGGCCGCATCCGACGGCGCAGTAGGGACACACGGAGCCGACTACCTTGTCAGCTCCTTTGGTCCGGGCGGCAAGCGACTCTGTCCGGCTCGATGCGGCGGACTGGCCTAATCCTAAAACGTCCTGGTTTTTCACCTGTCGCAAAACAGGCCAACGCGCCGGCGAGAACTCTTTGTTGTTCGACATGCAATTCGTAGATTATGAAAATACCTGCGTATCCATCCTCGTAAGACTTCTTATTGTGCTGATGCAGCTGAATTTGGCTGCTTTGTAAAAACCAGCGTCTCCGGTTTATCGCTCTTGTCCAGGTCAAGGTTCATGAACTGGACTTTCAAGGTGTTCCCATCCGCCGAAAGCTCCAGTTTCCGTTCCGTTGTCGCGTCCTGTTTAGGCCCGCCCGTCTTCAGAATCATCAGCGCAGATCCGTCGTACCAAAGGGACACTTTCGCCTTGTGGCCGTTCTCGTCGAAGTCGCAGTTGCTGCCGCCAGGTGAGCAGGTAAAATGAGCTGCCGTTTGTTTTCCGTCCGTTTGTTTCACCGTTCGTTCGTAGCTGATCTTGCCCGCTTCGTCTTTGATGTTGAGCGTAATGGTTGCCCCATTGACGCCTGGGCTTCTGGCAGGATCTAATTTCCAGGTGCCACTAAAGTTGGGCTGATCGCTCGCAATAGCCAGCAAAGGCGCCGCCAACAGAGCCAGCACCATTGAAGAGTTCCATTTGAGTTGGTGCATACACTAGCCTCTTTCCTTTCAGCGTTCCTCCGCTTCCTCCAGTTTGATTGGAGATTCAGCATTCCAATCAATCTCATCCAAGGCGTGCAAGAACTCTCCAACGTCCGCATGAACATCCGACAATGCCTTCCACAGGGGTTTGTCAACGGCCTGCTGGGGAGAGATTCCATACGATTGCAAAACCGGCATCGTACTCGGAAGGGCATTAATCAATTCGCCGACCGTGGTCTTTGGATCGATAGTCATAGAAGTGCTGAGTTTCGGAAGGTCCGCTCATCTTGTCTTGATGTTGCTCCCTCCCGGCGCTCAGGCGATGTGAGAAAAGTCACTACTTGTACATTTTTGTTTCGCTTTTAGTGGTAGTCGTGAGAAAAGTCACATACTGATAGACCTTCGGTGCCGCACGATGAAGAAGGTAAGTTTCCGCAAGACTTACCGGAACTGCCTGGCCTCCTTGCTGCTCCGGTTTTTGGTGACAGGGACGTAAAGCAATCGATGCTCCAGGACGCGCATACAAAGGAGAACATGAATGGCAAAGACAGTGACGGTAGCGGATTTGCTTGTCAATCGGCTGATTGCCTGGGGAGTTGACACCATCTTTGGCTTCCCGGGAGACGGAGTGAACGGCATCTTTGAAGCCCTGCGCACGCATCAGGACAAGCTGCGCTTCATTCAGGTAAGGCATGAGGAAGCAGCCGCTTTCGCCGCCTGCGGTTATGCTAAGTTCACAGGTCGTTTGGGCGTATGCCTTGCGACTTCAGGCCCGGGAGGGATTCATTTACTGAACGGCCTTTATGACGCGAAATGCGACGGACAGCCGGTGCTTGCGATTACGGGGCACACCTTTCATGATTTGATCGGCACTCACTACCAGCAGGATGTCGATCTGGACAAGTTATTTATGGATGTGGCCGCCTACAACCAACGTGTAATGGGGCCCGCGCATGTTGTCAACGTAGTCGATGAGGCAATCAAGACGGCTTTAGCCCGAAGAACGGTTGCTCATATCACGATTCCCAAGGACATTCAGGAGTGGACTAAATCGGAAGAGGAGCGTTCATCAGCCAATATTGCGCAGCATAGCAGCGATCTTTTCGCCGCCCCGCATCCGGTTCCCTCCGATCAGTCATTACAGCAGGCCGCTGATCTGATCAACAAAGGATCAAAGGTCGCCATGCTGATCGGGCGCGGCTGCCTACACGCCCGCGAAGAAGTGTTGGCATTCGCCGAAGCTGCGGCTGCTCCGATTGTCAAAGCCCTGCTCGGAAAAGCTGCCGTTCCGGACCGCCATCCGTATACGACCGGAGGAATTGGGCTGCTCGGTACCGCGCCGTCGCAAGATGCCCTGCAGGAGTGCGATACTTTTGTGATCGCGGGCAGCAGCTTCCCCTATATGGAATTCCTGCCCAAACCGGGACAGGCCAAAACTGTTCAGATTGATATTGATCCGACGCGCATCGGCTTGCGGCATCCCGTCGATGTGGGATTGGTCGGAGATTGCCGGAGCGTACTGCGCGCCCTGACGCCGCTGATTAAAAAGCACAACAAAAGCTTTCTCGAAAAATCGCAGAAACGCATGACTGCCTGGAACCAGCTCATGGAGAAACGCGGCACGCATGATTCAATGCCGATGAAGCCGCAAGTGGTCACCTATCACTTAAATAAGCTGCTTGATTCGGACGCGATCGTTTGCTCTGACAGCGGCACGATTGCGACCTGGACGGCCCGCTATATAGAAATGCGCGACAACATGCAGTTTTCATTGTCAGGTCTTCTGGCAACCATGGCGAACGGTCTGCCGTATGGCATGGGAGCATCTGTGGCGTATCCAGGACGTCAGGTTGTCTGCATTGTCGGAGATGGAGGCTTCACGATGCTGATGGGCGAGATCGCAACGCTCGTGAAATATAAACTGCCGGTCAAAATCGTTGTCATTAAAAACAACGTCCTCGGCGAGATCAAGTGGGAGCAGATGGTGCAGGAGGGCAATCCGCAGTTTGGCGTCGAGTTGCAGCCGATTGACTTTGCCGGATTCGCCAGAACCTGCGGAGCAGCAGGTTTCACCATCGAGCATCCCAAGGACGCGGAAAGCACCTTGCGGCAGGCGCTCGCGCATCCTGGCCCTGCTGTGATTGAAGCGGTTGTCGATCCTAATGAACCGCCGCTGCCGGGCAACATTACGGCGGAACAGGCGCTGCATTTTGCCGAAGCGCTGGAGAAAGGAGAAAGAGACCGCTGGAAAATCATCAAAACGGTTTTGGAAGACAAGGTCCGTGAGGTGATTTAGCCGTTCTGGTTTGTGTATCACGCCATAGCTGAGAAAGGGAGCAAATGCCACATTTTCGTGGAAACAGAAGCGCATTCGGAGCGCCGGGACTACCTCCGCACTGGACACATGCGGACAAGGAAGGGATTGGAACAGCTTACTCGCCCGGCAGCCGTATCTGGTTCACAATCTGGCACGGCATTTTAACGGAGGCGTATTATCCGACTGTCGACCGCCCGCAGTTAAAAGACCTGGAATTCCTTTTTTCAGATGGAAAGGGGCTCTTTCTGGAAGAAAGGCGCGATCTGCCTTGTAACGTTGAGCGCATCTTGCCCTCGCAAGGCTATAGAATTACCCGGCACGATGGCGGAAAGCGTTTCTCGTTGATAAAAGAAATCATTGCGGAACCCACGCGGCCTTGCATTCTCCTGCGCGCCAACTTCGAAGGTGATCCGAAATTCTTGCAGCAATTAAAGGCTTATGTGTTGTGCGCTCCTCATTTAGAACTGGGAGGAGAGGGCAATAACGCGTTTGTGGTGGAGGTCTCGGGCCGGGAGTTGCTCGTGGCGGAAAAGCATAACCGCTGGCTGGCACTCGGAGCTTCCTGTCACTTCTCCCGGCTCTCTTGCGGCTATGTCGGACACAGTGACGGCTACACCGATCTAGCAAAAAACCACGCGATGACGTTTGAGTTCGACGAAGCGAAAAACGGAAATGTGGCGCTTACCGGGGAGCTTGATCTCGGCAAAAATCGAGAGTTCACGCTTGGCTTGGCCTTTGGAGAAAGCATCTCCAGCGCCGTTTCGGCCCTGTTCCAAAGTCTGGGGGTTCCCTATAGAGATCAGCGAAAGGTCTTTATCGAGCAGTGGAACGGGGCGGCTCAAGGCAGGATGCCTTTGGAAAAGGTGAGCAGTGACAACGGTCAACTCTTCCACTCCAGTTGGAACCTGTTACTGACTCACGAAGACAAATTGTTCCAGGGCGCTTTTGTTGCATCGCTCACGATTCCTTGGGGCGAAGCGCGCGGCGATCAGGACGGTAAAGGCGGTTATCATCTGGTGTGGACGCGGGACATGGTGCAAAGCGTCATGGGGCTGCTTGCGGCTGGCAATACAGATGTGCCACTGCGCGCTTTGATTTACCTGGCAGCCCGACAGGAAGAAAACGGCAATTTCCCGCAGAACTTCTGGGTGGATGGAGAAGCCTACTGGAAAGCCACGCAACTGGACGAAGTGGCCTTCCCAGTCTTGCTTGCGCGTCGGCTTTATCAACTCGGGTTACTGGGGGAGTTTGATCCGCGAGTCATGATCAATCGCGCGATCGCCTTTTTGCTCCATAGCGGGCCTGTTACGGGTGAAGAGCGATGGGAAGAAGCGAGCGGCTATTCACCGTCCACTCTGGCAACGGTGATTGCGGCTTTTATCTGCGCTGCTTCATTTGCCGGAGAAGAGGGGAAAAATGAAACAGCAGATTTCCTCGGAAGCTACGCCGATTTCCTCCGCGCGCATCTCGAAGAGTGGACCGTTACGAACGAGGGATCGCTTCTGCCTGGATCACCCCGCTATTATGTACGCCTCAATCCAGCCAAACCCGGAGAGGTAGCAGCTCCTGGTGATGTAAATAAAGCTGAACTGACCTTGACCAGCCAAGCGCCCGGAGCGAAGCAAACCTATCCGGCCCGCGACATCGTGGATGCGGGTTTCCTGCAGCTTGTCCGCTATGGAGTCCTTCCTCCTGATGATCCTGTAATTGTTGAAAGCCTGCGCGTCGTTGACGCAACTCTGAAAGTGGACACCCCTCTTGGACCTTGCTGGCACCGCTACAACCATGACGGTTATGGACAACGGCCTGATGGTGGACCTTATCAGCACTGGGGCAAAGGCCGTGCCTGGCCACTGCTCACGGGTGAGCGAGCGCACTA
>JAFAZU010000120.1 GCA_019239585.1 Acidobacteriaceae bacterium | reverse complement strand
AGCGGAGCGCCTACGCGCGACGTCAGCAAGTTCGATAAAGTAACCGGGCTCTCCGGGTAAGCTGCGCCGGCAAATGCCGGTTCCCGTATCAGCTCGGCCGAAAACTCCCTTTCCCGCTGCGCTTTCAGCTCGCGATACCGTTCGTTTTCGAGAAAGCCAGCTTCGCTGAGAGATTCAAAAAGGTGCTGTTCGAGTTCACCGATCTGGATCTCGCCGGTAATGCGAACTAACTCTGCGCGGAGATCAATTGATGTTTGTTGCCCATCGAAGCATTCCAGAGCTTGAACCAGCGGCGGCGGAACCAGTAACGTCGCGTCGGAGTAATGGTAAGGATCACGGATAAAAAGCCCAGGCCGTTGGGGATCGGGCGAGGGCATGAAATCAAGATTAAAACGAAGTCTTGGAAGAACCTCAGACACGATTCATTGTACGCGAGATAGCACTTTTGGGAATGCTAAACAGTACGCTGCGTGTGTTCTGAGAAAATGATGGAAGGAGTTCGCAGGATGATTATTGTCGGCGTGTCGGATGGAGCGGTGCTTGCAGGATCAGTGAAGTACTCCTGTACTTGGTGTACCCGAACAGTCTGGCTCACACGAGCAAATCAGGAACGCGTTCGCAAGGAGCCGGAAACGAAGATTTGTTGTCTCCGCTGCTTTGCCACGAATGCCGAGATTCCGAAAATGACCGAATTCATGGGTAATCGGGAGGAACTCGAAGCGCTTTACGGGGAGCGCACCGACGAGATGCTGGCAAAGGGAGAAAAGCTGCTTCGCAATCTCGAAGCGCAGCGCGGTAAAGCGACGGAACCCTGGCGCAAGAATTAGATCATACCGACGGGTATCCCCGAACAGAGCCGGGAACGAAGTGACCGGTCATGATGTCAATTACGGCGCGAACTCGCGCAGTCGTTGGAGAAACTCAAACGGCACGCGGACGTTGCCGCGCAGCCCGGTTCCTAGATCAATGTCCGGCTTAAGTCTGCCGTGAAAATCAGAGCCGCCGGTGGGCAGAAGATCAAGTTCCTGCGCGAGTTGATGATAGTAAGCCTGAAGTTGGGGGTCCTGGTCGGAGTGATAGATTTCCAGAGCGGCCAAGCCTGCCTCTTTCAACTTAACCAGTTCCTGCCGTTCGGCGTCACGCGACAGCGAAAGGCGGACAGGATGCGCGACGACGGAAACGCCGCCGCCGGACCGGATACGCCTGATAACTTCCTCCGATGTCAGGCTCTGCCGTGCGACGTAGCTGGGGGCGTCTTCGCCAAGGTACTCGCGGAAGGCTTCATCAAACGAGTTGACATAGCCCTTTTCTATAAGAATTTGAGCAAAGTGAGTGCGGCTGGTCAGATTTCTGCCGCGCGCTTCCGCCTCCTCCAGGGTGACCTTGACCCCACGTTCTTGCAGAGTTTCCGCCAGCTTGCGGTTCCGCTCGCGGCGGTCACTGCGCTGATCCTCAATCCAATTGATGAACTCTTCGGAAGGCTCGCGCGAGGGAAACAAGCCGAGTAAATGGGCGGCGCGCGAATCATCGCTGTTTGTGAGATTCAGCCGGGAGTTTAGCTCGATACCGCGTACGAGATCAAGTCCGGCCTTACGGGCAAACGGGAGCGCCATTTCGTAGCCGGAGAATGTGTCGTGATCGGTAATGGCAAGGGCCTGAAGGTCGGTTCGAACAGCCAAGTCGATCAGTTCTTCGGGAGTGTAGCTGCCGTCTGACTCAGTCGTATGCGAGTGCAGATCGATGTAACGGGGAAGCGACACTAGCGAGTTTTTATCTCCCCGTAGACTTCAAATATGAATGTCTCGCCGCAAGTTTTGGCAATCAGGCGGCCAGGTCCTAGCATTTTCTCCTTGGTCCGGTTTTCGAAGAAGATGGCCCCATCGGTGCTATCACCAGGCTTCAGCTTCGTCGGAACCAGCGTAATGGCGGATGCCGCCGCAGCAGCTTTGAAACTGCGGTTCACAAATTGAGCCATAGCTGCTTCGCGGCGCTGTTCATAACCGTTGGTGGAGCGGAAATTGGAAAGAGCATAGATGCTGTCTTCATAGAGCAGTTGCAGTTTGATTACGTCGTTCCGGCTGGCTTTTTCGAGAAGCGACTCTACGACTTCGTCAGCCGAGACGGAGGAGAGCACCGTCCCATTTTGCCGGACAAAGGAAAAGTCGGAAGGTTTCACCGTCCAGGAAACCAGTGAACCATTAGTAACAGTAACCTGCACGATATTAAAATCTTTGATGTGCGGCGGCAAGGGAGCAAACATGACCGTGATGCCGTTTCGTGTCAGGGCCTCGTAATCCAAGCCGTGCGACTGGAATTCCATCGGCAGGCCCGGCGCTTCCTGCTTTGCGCCATTCCCTTGCGGAGGCGGCGCCCCAGGCTGCTGCGAGGAACCCGGCACACACGTTAACACCAGCGCAGTCAGGAGATTGCGCGTAAACGCAGCAATTCCGCATCCATTGATAGAAAGCATCAAAAGAGACCCATCTACATGATAGACGGTGTTTGCGGAGTCCTATGCCCTCAATTTCGAAACGGCTTTAGCCGTAATGTACCAGCACAGGACGCCGCGAGGCACCGGCGGAAAATTCTCGAAATTGATTTTCATGAGCCCGCCCTTTTTGAAGTCAACCTGCACATCAGGCGAGCCTAGCAGGTAGGCAGCAAGCTGGTTGAACAGCGGATTATGACCAACCATCATCAGGCATGCTTTGTCGCGGTGATCCCGAATCTCATCCCAAACCTGCTGAACGGAAGCGCCCGGTTCCAGGACTTTGGTTTTGATAATATTTCCTTTGTACCTTAAAGTTTTCCGGGCGACTTCGGCCGTTTGCAGGGCGCGTTTCAAGGGGCTAGAAAGGATTAGGTCCAGAGAAACCTTTGCATCGCAAGCAGCGGTCAGAACCTGACGAAGCTTACGCCGCCCTTCGGCAGTGAGGGCACGGTCAGCATCGCTCATGCCAGCCTCACCCTCAGCCGCAATTCCATGTCTCAGCAGATACAGGTCCATGTCAATACAAGTTCCCTAAAGTGTAGCGATTGATAACAGCATAACTTTACTTTTTAGCTGAACGAGCTTTGCATCCGGTAGTTTCCATTCCTCGACAGAATCAAACTTGATCATTTTTCAAACACTGTGCGCAGTACGTGGAGATGCTGAAAAAAACTCTCGACTGACTGACTGCCTAATTGTCTTCTCGCCTGCCTTTCCCATTTCGCTACAATTCCGTCTGCTTGCTTGAGAACCGCGTGTCCGGCTTCAGTCAGCTTGTGTTTCAGAATTTTTCGGTGTGTAGGATTCGGAACTTTTTTGAGATAGCCAATCTGGATTAGCCTGGTTGTCAATCTGGCTGCAGCTTGTTGACTGATGAGCGTTTTGCGTGCAATCTCTGAGGCCGAGATGCCCGGCATGTACCAGATCAATAACAGCACAGAATAGCCGGTAATGGTGAGGCGACTTTGCAATAAGTCGGCATCCAGTCGCGTGTGCATGACGTGTTCGGCAATGGCGAGTTGATAGAGCAGCCGGTCCTCAGGAAGGGTTGAGCGCATACGAAAGGATCTTCGCACGAGCTTTTGTCCTATTATGTGTCACAATATGTTGTGACTAGCGCGGATGTTAGAGCTCTCAGTCGCAATACGAAAAGAGTAAATACATGTCAATCAGTTACGGATACACGGTGATCTGGGTACCAGATGTGGAGAAAACGGTTGCATTTTACGAGCGGGCTTTTGGGTTGACGCGCCGGTTCATCCAAACCTTTGGCCCGATTACCTGGGGTGAAATGGAAACAGGAGCAACGGCTCTCGCTTTTTCTTCCGAGTCGGAGGCACAGCAACTATTTGCGGATGGCTTTTATCCGAATCGTGCCAATGAAGCTCCTGCCCTCATCTTGGTCTCACTCGTGACGGAAGATGTGACTGAAGTCTACCGTCGTGCTCTTGAGGCAGGCGCGACAAAGAGGGACGAACCGAGGCAAATGCCATGGGGTCAGACGGTTGCGCGTGTACGAGACTTGAATGGCGTTCTGGTCTCACTCGCTACCCCCGCGGGGCGTTAATCGCAATATTGCGACGATTTCGGGTCTCTGTACGATTAGGCTCGTCAAGAAAGGTATTCTGCCATACTGGACGTTCATGTTCGGAACGCAAGAAAGGCAGAACCGTATCCTTTTCGCGGTTGCCGTAGCAGCAGCTGGCCTGATTCATGTCTCTATCGCCGCCAGCCAGATCTTTTTAGGTCTTGGGCTGGTATTGCTGCTCGTGTTTCGCCAGAAACTGAATTTTCCGCGCATTTGGATCCCTTTAGCTGCCTTTTTTCTGTGGACGGCGCTGGCCGATGTCTTGTCGCCGGACCCTTGGGGCGGTCGCGCACAACTGAAGAAGTTCTTTGTCTTCTTTTTCATTCCGCTGCTGTACAGCGTGTTTTCGCGGCAGTTTTCGAAAGTGTATTACGTCATGGTTGCATGGACGGTAACAGCAACGGCATCAGGCTTGTGGGGACTGGCGCAGTTTGTTTTCAAATACCTCCATGCTAAGAAAACGGGCGAAAATTTTTACGTGACGTATGTGGGCCATCGGATTACAGGATTTGAAAGCCACTGGATGACATTTGGCGCATTGCAACTGAGCGTACTTTTACTGTTGCTGGCGCAATGGTTTTTTTCAAACCGGAAAATGCCAGGGTGGGCATACGGCAGCATCTTCGTGCTTTCGGCGACTATTTTGCTTGGCGAGACGCGGAGTATTTGGCTGGCGACCGTACCGGCCGTTTTCTACCTGATCTGGCTCTGGCATCCGAAGATGACGCTTACTCTACCGGTGATCGCAATTATCGCATTTGCCGTGGCTCCTCCCACCACCCGCGAACGTTTACGATCCTTGGTGGAACCACATGGCGAAACAGATTCGAACCGGCACCGAATTGTGACGTTCCGGACGGGCGTCGAGATGGTAAAAGCGCACCCCTGGTTTGGTATTGGTCCTGAGCAGATCCGGCGGCAGTTTGATGCATACGTGCCCGCTGATACCAAGCGGCCGTTACCAGTCGGGTATTACGGACACCTGCACAACATTTATGTGCAATACGCAGCGGAACGCGGAATACCCGGTTTAATGCTGCTCCTATGGATGATTGGAGTGGCAGTATTCGACTGTTTTCGTGCCATCGTGCGGATTGGCAATGAGCGGTCTCAGCAGCTCTTCTTCCTGCATGGGACGGTAGCGGTCATCATAAGCATCCTGGTAGGCGGGTTATTCGAATACAACCTGGGCGACAGCGAAGTTCT
>JAFAZU010000601.1 GCA_019239585.1 Acidobacteriaceae bacterium | reverse complement strand
GATTTCAGCGCCAAGGACCTGCGTGAAATTGCCGGAGCGTCAGACCATTCTTTTGCCTTTAACTATGTCAATAATGGTTCCAGCTTCAACATAGCGGATACCGGCTCGGATGCCACTACGTCCGCCGTGATCTGCCCTTCGCTTTTATTTGACAATGTCGAACTGGCGCGAGCGGAAAACGAGGGAAGTAGACTGCCCGTTGTGCCGCCTCCGGCTCTCGATCCTCAGTAATAAGATCATGCGGATTTTAAGTCGCGCGATTTTTCGCGAATTGTTCACAAGCGCCGCGCTAGGAACGCTGCTGTTTGTTTTTGTGCTGTTTCTTCGGACGATTGAAAAGCTTTCGGTGATGCTCGTCCGCATGTCGGCGCCTCCACAAGTCATCGGCAAACTGCTGCTTTATGCCCTGCCCTCCACGATTCCGTTCGCGCTCCCTTTGGGTGTGCTCGTCGGCATTCTGGTCGGGTTGAGCCGCATGTCCGCCGATAGCGAAATTATCGCCATGCGCGCCGCCGGAATTTCCAGTCTCACCATTACCCGGCCCGTTCTCTCCTTTTCATTTCTGGCCATGACTCTGACCGCGCTTGCTTCATTGTGGCTGACTCCTTTAACGCTCCACCTGGAGTCAAAAGTGGCGCGGAACTTTGCTGCGGCGCAACTGACCGGCGACATCGAATCTCGTATCTTCAACGAGCAGTTTCCGAATACTGTTCTTTACGCCAGCGATGTCACCTCGGCGGAAAAGCAGATTACCTGGCATCACGTCTTTATTGCCGATGTTACGCCGCAGGCGGAACTCCAGCAAAAGGGCAGAGACCGGGGCGAGGGTCCCCGCATTATCGTAGCGGAAGAAGCCATTCCCCACCCGGATGCCCCCAACAATCGAATCATTCTAGAAATGAGAGGGGTACATACCAGCGAACGGGACAAGGAAGGTAAGGTGATTACCACGGCTTCACCGGCGCAAGTTGAGGTTTTACAAGCCCAAAAACCGGAAGAACTACAGCTAAACAAGACCGTGCGGGAAATGGATACCGGACCGCTTTATAAACGCGTTTACCGG
Organism: Acidobacteriaceae bacterium; assembly: GCA_019239585.1. Lineage (GTDB taxonomy): Bacteria > Acidobacteriota > Terriglobia > Bryobacterales > Bryobacteraceae > Bog-105. The sequence continues at coordinate 12,225 of JAFAZU010000601.1, read as the reverse complement.
CGGCATGACCTTTCGCACGATGAGTATGTTGACGCGGCCATTGAATTACACCAGCGCTTTGCGCTTCCGCTGGCTTGCATTCTGCTCGGATTAACCGGCGTGCCGCTCGGCATCTCCTCCCGCAAGGGCGGCAAATCTGCTGCTTTTGTCACAACCGTGGTCATTGCTTTTATTTATTATCTGAGCCTTACGGCGCTCATTGGATTAGCTCAAAAGGGTCGTTTACCGGTACCCGTTGCGGTATGGACGCCCAATGCGGTTTTTGCGATTCTGAGCATTTTTCTGCTGTCGCGGCTTGAGAAGTCCGGCAATGTAGATGTTTTCGGCTCCCTTCGCGCATTTTTTAGCCGCTGGGTTTCAAGGCTAAGCCCTGCGCAATCTCCTCGCAAAGTGGCAGTACGCCCTTCAGCGTCCCGACGATTTGCCTTTCGTCCCTTGCTCATCGACGGCTATGTCCTCAGGAGTTTTCTTTTCTATTTCGGCATTCTTCTGATCGCGCTCGTGTTGCTGATCGAGGTTTTCACGTTTTTCGAGCTTCTGGGCGACATGATCAAAAACGATATCGGAATGTCGACCATGTTCGATTACCTTTGGCATCTGGCGCCGAAACTGATTTACGATCTTACGCCCATCGGCACCTTATGGGCTTCCTTGATCTGCTTTGGAATCCTGACGAAACACAACGAAGTCACAGCTTTTAAAGCGGGAGGAGTCAGCCTACATCGCCTGGCTGCTCCGGTTCTGGCGGTCAGCTTTGCCGTAAGCGTGACTTTATTTGCTTTCGATCACTATTACATACCGGAAGCCAATCGGCGGCAGGAACAACTGCGCGCGGAGATCAAGAAAAAGCCGGTTGCCACTTATTTGCGGCCGGACCGGCAATGGGTTTACGGGCAAGGGTCACGAATTTATAATTTCCAGCACCTGGACCCGCATCAGGCCGTTATGTCCCGCGCCAACGTGTATGAATTAAACGCCAGCAACTTTCAACTGGTCCATCAGATTTCAGCGGATCGTGCGGCTTGGGATTCCCATGCGCAAACATGGCGCTTTCAAAATGGGATCAGCGCGAAGCCGGGAGATCCGCCTGATTATCACCAGTTTTCCGGCGCTTCGGCCACTTTTCCTGAATTAACCGAACCTCCCTCCTATTTTGTGAAAGAGGAGAAAGAATATAAGGAAATGAACTTTAAGGAGCTGGGGCAATACATTAACGAGCTTCAATCAGGCGGCTTTGAGACGATCCCCTTGCGCGTGCAGTACTACAAGAAGTTTGCCGTTCCCCTGCTGGCCTTCATCATGGCGGTATTAAGCGTTCCTTTCGCGTTTATGGCAGGAAACAGGGGCGCAATGACGGGCGTGGGAATCAGCTTCGCAATTGCTATTGCGTATTGGAGTATCGGGACGGTATTCGAGCAGATCGGCGATTTAAACCAGTTGCCGCCGGCGATGGCGGCCTGGTCGCCAGATATCATTTTTATGCTGCTAGGGTTCTATTTGATGTCCCGGATGAGAACGTAGGGTGAGAAGTTTGCGCGCCACTCCATTCGGAGCCGTAAACGAAGTGACCGGTTTAAGGAACAAGGTTTGCAAGACCGGCTCCGTTGGGAGGTCCTGTTCATTTGAAAACCGTTTTAAACTGTGAGTTGCATGCCACGCAGGACGGAACCCAAAGTCACGGGAGGAGATCAGGCCCGGCTCCCGGCAGGGGTTATATTTAAGCCGCCTGTCAGCGCCGAAGACCTGAAGACCGATACTGAATATGACCCGGAGGGCGCGGAAGCATTCGTCTTAATCTGGGCACTCCGAAAAGAATTAGTGTAGATGGTGCGCCCGGAGTGATTCGAACACCCGGCCTTCTGGTTCGTAGCCAGACGCTCTATCCAGCTGAGCTACGGGCGCAACAGTTTTCAGTATACCAGCAAAAGCAGGCGGCTACTTCGCCTGGCTGAGTCCGGACTCTTCCGCCCGTAGAGCAATAACGCAGTTCCGGTCATTGGCTTTGGCTCTGTACAGAGCTTCATCCGCGACCCGAACAAAGAAATCCGGATTTCGCCCGGAGCCGTCCGATACCGTTACCCCGAAACTCGCGGAAACGTGCAGTTCCTGCCCATCCACAACCATGCTGCTCCCGTTTAACTTTGTACGCATCCGCTCCGCTTGCACAGCAGCCTGCTCCAGGTCGCAGTTCGGCAAGACGACAAGAAACTCCTCGCCTCCATAACGCCCGACATGGTCGTAAGGCCTCATATTGTGGCGCAGGCGCGCGGCCGTTTCCTTCAGAACGGCATCTCCCGCAAAGTGGCCGTAGGTATCGTTGATCTTCTTGAAATGATCGATGTCCAGGAGGATAACTCCTACGGTGCGGTGATCGCGGTGACAACGGGCCAGTTCCTGCTCCAGCGCCGTAAAGACGGCATTACGGTTCGGCAGCATCGTCAGAAGGTCCTTGCTCGCCCGCTCGCGCAACTCCTCCCGCGCCCGCAGGAGATCCATTTGAAGATCTACGATCCGCTTTCCGGCGCGCAACCGAACTTGCAGTTCGTGTTCATCGAACGGCTTAACCACATAATCATCAGCGCCGGCGTCCAGACCCTCCACAGTTTCTCCCTTACTGCCCTTTCCAGTTAACAGAAGAATGTAAGTATATGGTTCCCTTAAGGTTTCGCGTACCCGTTTGCAGACTTCCGGCCCCGTCATGTGAGGCATTTCCCAATCGAGGATGGCCAAAGCCGGGGCGTCCGGTTTGGAAAGCTCATCCCACGCCTGAGCCCCATCAACTGCGCTCACAATCTCATAGCCCCACCGGGTCAAAACGCTCCGAAGCAGAGCACGGGATGTCGCACTATCGTCAGCTATCAAAACCTTCATCATTTCAAAGGGCTTTCGGTCACTACTGACTTATCGCCTGTTTTCGCCGAATAATGAGTTCCAAATGAATAAAACAAAGGTCGATTTACATTAAACTTCAGAAACACAGGTCGAGTCTATACTCTTTTAATATCAACCACTTAAACCGATTCGTCAATAATCCTCAGATTTGGGATGAATCCATCCTCCCAGTATGAAACCGCATCCTTTATCATGGGGGTGCCGATCATTTGCATGCCGAATAGAAGCTTTGCAGGGGCGGTAAAGGATCTCGAATGAATAACTCAGTACTGGTGCCCATGGTGGTAGAGCAAACTTCTAGAGGAGAACGGGCCTATGATATCTACTCCCGTCTCTTGAAGGAGAATATCATCTTCCTGGGCACCCCCATTGACGACAATATTGCGAACCTGATCATAGCTCAGATGTTGTTCTTAGCTGCCGAAGATCCGGAGCGCGATATTTCCCTGTACATTAACTCCCCGGGCGGTTCTATTACCGCCGGTCTCGCCATTTTGGACACAATGCGCTTGGTCGAACCAGATATCGTTACTTACTGTCTCGGCCAAGCGGCTTCCATGGCGGCGGTTTTGTTGGCTTGCGGGACGAAAGGCAAGCGCTTCAGCCTGCCCAATTCCCGGATTTTGATCCACCAGCCCTCTATGAGCGGCCTGGGCGGTCAAGCTGCCGACATTGATATCTATGCCCGTGAGATTCTGCGGATGCGGCAGTCCTTAAATGAGATTCTGGCCGATGCCACCGGTCAATCCGTTGATAAGATTGCCCGCGACGTGGACCGCGACTACATTCTGGAACCCGAAGCAGCTTTGGAATACGGCCTCATTGACCGTGTCATTGCCAGCCGTCATACCGAGCTGCAACCTGTTCCGACTCGCTAAAGCTTCGTTACTTTTGGTTCGCTAGGACTATCCATCTGTTATACCAGCGGGATAGTCCTACTAAATTTGGAATTTCCTTCCATCTTCGGTAGAGGTTACATCAGAACTCTTGACCTGAGATCACACTGTAAGTTACAGTAATGTTGCTGTCACCAAATCTGATTTAAATAAAAAGCGCTTATTGAATGATTTTCAAAGCACACTCGGATGTCCTCCGGATCACGATTTTAACCGCCTGCGCTCTAAGCTGTTCGTCGGCATTTGCCAGACCCGAAGCAACGGACAGCGCCGTTCGAGAAGCGGACAGCCAGTCGCATATAGAAGCGAATTCCACCCCTGCACGCTCCCCTGAAACCGATGAGCGATTAAAGCGGGCCGATGCGCATCTCGACAACGGGCGTCAGTTTTATTTTCAGGGCAATTTAGCAGGAGCTCATCGTGAGTTTGACGCTGCTGTGGATACGCTGCTCGCGGCTCCTGACTCGCTTCCCGACCATCGCCGCATTGAAAGGCGTTTGGATGAAATCTGTGACCTGATTTACCGGTTTGATGTGGAGAAGTTGGGGGCGGGCCGAACGGACGAGGGTGAAGTAGCATTCGACAAAGCTCCTATTGATGAAATCAGCCACATGACCTTTCCGGTCGATCAGAGCATTGCGTCCAAGCTGAAAGGGGAGTTGAATCAAACGGCTTCAGGTATTCCCTTAGAGTTGTCTGATCCGGTTCTTAGCTACGTGCATTTTTACTCGAGTGATCGCGGACGCGCGATTCTTCTGGCAGGGCTCCGCAGGTCCGGCCGTTACCGCCCCATGATTCAGCGTATTCTTGCCGAGGAGGGCGTTCCGGAAGAGTTAATTTATCTGGCGCAGGCAGAATCAGGCTTTCTCCCTCGTGCGCTGTCGAATAAACATGCTGTAGGCATGTGGCAGTTTATTGCGGAAACCGGCTCCACTTATGATCTCGTCCATACGGCTGCTTTCGACGAGCGTCTTGACCCTGAGAAGGCCACCCGCGGTGCCGCAAGATTTTTGAAGCACCTTTATGAGCGTTACGGCGATTGGTATCTGGCCATGGCCGCTTACAATTGCGGCGCGGGCGCAGTGGATCGCGCTGTGGAGCGCACCGGCTATGCGGATTATTGGGAGCTTTTGAAGCGACATGCTCTCCCCAGAGAGACGGCTGGTTATGTCCCGATTATTCTGGCGATGACGATCATGGCGAAGAACCCGCAGGATTACGGCCTGGAAAGCATTGACCTGGATGTCCCGGTGGAGTACGATTCACTTCAGCTTTCGGCCTCGACTAATCTCAATCTGATTGCGGATGCGACGATGCAGCCGCTTTCGGTAATCCGCGACCTAAATCCCTCCTTACTGAAGATGGTTGCTCCGGCGGGTTTTCAGATTCACGTTCCCAAGGGTTCCGCCGACACGGCTCAAGCCGCTCTTGAATCAGTGCCGGCGGTGAATCGAACGGCTTGGAGATTGCACCATGTCGAATCAGGCGATACGCTGGAAGCGATTGCAAGAACCTATCATTCGTCAACTGACCGGATTACGGCTGCTAATCAGGCTTTGAGTTCTTTGAATGCAGGCAACACCCTGCTGATCCCGGTTGTTTACCATGAGGAAGTTCAACCCTCGCGCTCGAAATTCCGGAGCGCCCGAAGCCGCCACGCAAAAATGTCAATCACTTCCGGTAAGGCTTCAGTGGCTCGCCGCGGAACCCATATTGCAGCGTCCCGGCGTGTTTCAGCTCCCCCTATTACCCCTCGCAGAAGCGGTCTTCGTTCCACCGCTTTTGTCCGGTAACACAGCGGCTGTTCTGCCGAAACCGTGAGGTCCTGGGCTTTTTCTTACTGATTTTTATCGCTTTTGAAATCATTTTGTTCCATCTGTCATCTCGAAACGTAGTGGATGTAAAAGGAGGAGAGGTATGAGTTCAAATTACTGGCTGCTGCCAAGTGATGAAGCCGATGACTTCGATCATGAGGATCAGCGTGTCGAACGGGCGTCTGAGCAGGATGAATACGGAGATGAGGACGAGGACGACGAGGATGATGATTTAGGAGTTGAAGGCGCTCACACGCATTCATCTTCCCATTCAGCTGCTGGTGAACCACACCACGGCGCGAGTTCTCATCCTCATGCGTCCAGTCATTCTTCCGCTCAGCATGAAGAAACAGGAAGCCGGTCTGAGCCGGACCGGAGCGAAGCTGTCTCCGCCAGCTCCACTCAGGGAGAAGGAGGGGCAGTGAAGAAAACTTCGTCGACGAAGAAAGCATCGCCAAAGAAGACTTCGGCGCGGCAATCCTCCGCTGCTTCAAGCAGCAGCAAGCACAGCGGGGGCGCGCAGAAGAAGTCCCAAGGGGCGGCAAAGTCTTCCTCTTCGGGCGCTACGAAGAAGACATCCAAGCAGGCTACGGCTAAGAAGTCAGGAAGTCAAGGGGGAAGGTCTACAACAGCAAAGAAGGCGGCGCCGAAGAAAGCTGCAACCAAGAAGGCTCCAGCCAAAAAAGCACCCGCTAAAAAGGCTCCGGCCAAGAAGGCTCCAGCCAAAAAAGCACCCGCTAAAAAGGCTCCGGCCAAGAAGACAACTGCTAAGAGGCGGTAGAGATTACGATCTGCTAGGCATAGGTTCAACTATGCCTAGCGTTCATTAGCAGGCGCTTAAGCTTTGCGAACAGCAGAGCGGCAGCGTTCAAACAGTTCCAGCAAAGAATCGGCGTATTCTTCGCTGGAGCGTTGCCCCTTTCCGGCAAAGCCTGCCGCGGGGGTTCCTTTCCCATAACCGGTTGTTACCGCAATGAACTTCATGAGTTCCAGCGCGATCTCATCCGTATTCTTCGGTTCCTGCTTCTCTGTGGTCTCTTCAGGCATAGCTGAAAGTTTATTCCTCCTGGTATGTGCTTGCTAGTCCACCCTGATTTTCGCATCCGCTATCCTGGCATTTCCCGCCCATGCCGATACGTGCCTGTAGGCTGATCCGAAAAATGCGCGGCGGCGCACAGGCTCATTTAATGGAAGGGGAAGACGGCAACTTCTATGTTGTTAAGTTTACAAACAATCCGCAACACCGCCGTATTCTCATCAATGAATGGCTGGCCGGGGCCTTTTTACGATACCTTCAAATTCATGTGCCCGATACGGCCATCATTGAGTTAACGGAAGATTTTGTTGCGTCCAACCCTGACCTGTACCTTTCTCTCGGCTCCAAACGCGAGCCGGTTCCAGCAGGCTTCCACTTCGGTTCCCGACTGGCGGTTCATCCCGACCGGGTCGCGATTTACGATTTTCTGCCTGACAAGCTGCTCGGAAAAGTAGAGAACCGCCTAGACTTTCTCGGAATCCTGGTTTTCGATAAGTGGGTGGGCAATGCCGACTCCCGCCAGGCAGTATTCTTCCGGGCGCGGGCGAAGACCTGGACTCCGCTGAAAGGTGAATCACCCGCGCGGGTGGGCTTCTTTGCCCATATGATCGATCACGGCTTTGCCTTTAATGGCGCGAGCTGGGAATTTCAGGACTCACCCATTCAAGGGCTGTACTTTCGTACTTCCGTTTATGACGAAGTACTTTCACTCGATTCCTTTCAGCCTTGGCTCTCTATGATAGAGAATTTTCCCGTCGAGGTAATTGATACGGCATGGAAGCAGATTCCCAGCGTTTGGGTCCAGGAAGACGGAGACCAATTAGAAAGATTGCTCGAAAATCTTCTCAAGCGGAGAACGCGCGTGGGATCCTTGCTCTCCGAGGCCCGGCAAAAGCGCACTACGGCTTTTGTAAATTGGCGTTGAGTTCGGTTGTAATGGCTTTGGCGGTGACGGGAGCTAGTAAAATACCGTTCCGGTAGTGGCCGTAAGCAAGGTACAGACGGGGAGAGTGCCACGAGCGGATCTGCAATTCTTCCCCTCCCGGCCGGAACCCGACCCATACCTCTGATGGGGTGGTCTCATCCAGGTGCGGAAATACCAAACCGGCCTGCTTTGCCAGCTGCTCCGTTATAGTTGGACGGATCTCACGATTAAATCCGCTGTGCTCCACGGATGCTCCGGCGATCATCAGCCCATTCGCCCGCTGCAAAAAGTAGAAACTCCCATGCCGGACAATGGTGGCGCAGGTTCCCGCAGGCTGGCGATACCCGATTAGCTGCCCTTTCACTGGTCGCGCGCTTGGCAGATCCGGTACACCCCCGACCGCAAGCTGACTGCTCCAGGCTCCTGCGGCAACAACTACCGCCCTGTATTCCGCGCTGCCTTCCTCCGTTTCGATTGTCACGCTGTTTTCACTGATGGCAAGGCGTTGTACTCCGCAATGTTCTGCGATGCGGACACCGCGTTTCCGGCAAGCAATTTTCAAGGCGTATACAACATCGCGCGGGTTGACGACAGCATCATCCGGGTAGAAGCGCGCTCCGGCTAAAGTGTCCCGACGGATGCGTGGCCAGAACGCATAAACCTGTGAAAGCTCCAGCGCTTTGGAATGGATTCCGATTGCGCTTTGTCCGCGTGCCCGTTCGTCCAGAGCCTTCAATTCTTCCCCTGAAAAGGCCAGATCCAAAGCGCCGCACTCTCCAAAATCGATGGCAGTATCTGATTCCGCTTCCAGCTCCCGGACAAACGGCTGGTACTCCCGCCTGGATTCGATGGCAAGCTCGGTTAAGCGGGATACTTCTTCGAACTCACCGCCGGGCGCCAGCATACCAGCACCTGCCCAACTCGCCTCGCCCCCGGCTGCGCACTTGTCAAAAATAGCAACCGTCCAGCCTGACTGCGCCAGTCGCCAAGCAATCGACAGGCCAATAATACCGCCGCCCACGACTGCAACCGAAAATTCCTGCGGCACGGGACCGCCGGAGCTCACGCTATTTCCTGTACCGGCTCAGGCTCAACACTGCTAGCTTTCTTGACCACTTCGAGAAACGCTTTTGCGGCATGGCTGAGGGCTCTTCGTGCCGGGTAAACCAGACGGATTTTACGTTCCGCGCTCAACTCTTTTACCCGGATTTCATGCAGCAGCCCCTGATCGATCTCCTGTTCCACGCACATCCTGGGAAGAAAAGCTACGCCCTCATTATGCTGAACCAGACGCCGGATGGTTTCAACGGTCGGCATCTCAACATCCATGTTCAACGGCACCTTGTGACGTTGAAACTCACGAATGACAACGTCGCGATAAGGAGAAAGGACATTGTGGGCAATGAAAGTTTCCATGTCCAGCTCCGCAATAGAGATCTCATCGCGGTGCGCAAAACGATGCTCCGGCGAAACCACGAAGGCCAATCGGTCTGTGTAAATCACTTGCGAAGACAGATGCTCGTCTGCCGGGTCGTAGCTGATTACTCCCAGCTCAAGCTCCCCATCCAGCAACTGAGACGGAATCTTGCTCGATTCTGCGCGTCTGACTTGTACTTTCACTTTGGGAAACAAGCGCCGGTACTGCTCAATGTGTTGAATCAGATACAGGCTTGTACTTTCGTTCGCGCCAATAACCAGCCTGCCCGCGTAATTGTCTTTTAACTCACGCAGGGCATTCTCTAGATCAGACTCTAGATTCTGAAACCGCCGTGCATACTCCAGCACTACCCGCCCTGCATCCGTCAGCAACAACTCGCGACCGGATCGATCAATCAGTTTCTCTTTCAGATCGCTCTCAAGTCGTTGAATGGCTATGGAGATAGCTGGCTGAGTACGTAATAGTTTTTCACCAGCTCGTGAAAAGCTGCGCTCCGTCGCAACTGTCAGGAAAACTTTTAAAGGATAGAGTTCCATAACGCCCACCCACCGAGGCGTTTATCATATGATTATAACTTATACTGAACTGCATAAGTATAAATTTGCATAATTAATATAACTCAATTTACGATAGAGTCATCCTTCCTCCAGGAGTATAGATTGAATCGAGTTTACATCTTTGACACAACACTTCGTGATGGGGAGCAATCTCCTGGATGCAGCATGACAATGCCGGAAAAGCTGGAAGTTGCCGCCAAACTGGTCGACCTGGGTGTTGATGTTCTGGAAGCTGGGTTCCCGATCGCTTCCGAAGGCGATTTTGAGGCGGTTCGGGCAGTAAGCCGCCAGTTTCCCTGGGTCCAGGTGGCGGCCTTAGCTCGCGCCTGCACGGGCGATGTTCAACGCGCGGCGGAGGCGCTGGAGCGCGCAAAACGACCACGAATTCATACTTTTATCGCCACCAGCGATATTCACTTGAAGCACAAGCTCCGCAGGAGCCGCGAACAGATGCTGGACGATGCGATTGCCGCTGTGACTCTGGCACGGAATTATACCGATGATGTGGAGTTTTCCGCCGAGGACGCAACCCGCACCGACATCGACTTTCTTCAAAAGGTTTGTCAGGCAGTAGTGGAAGCAGGCGCTCGTACGGTAAATTTGCCTGATACAGTGGGCTACTCCGTCCCGGAAGAATATGGCGCCTTAATTGGCCGCATGGTGAAAGCTCTGGGAGACCGCGCCACCGTTAGCGTCCATTGCCATGATGACCTGGGTTTGGCGGTGGCGAACTCGCTGGCCGCTATAAAGGCAGGAGCGCGGCAGATCGAATGCACGATTAACGGGATTGGCGAACGGGCCGGCAATGCCGCTTTGGAAGAGGTTGTAATGGCCATGAAAGTTCGCCACGACCAATTGCCTTTTGAGACAAAAATTCAAACGGAAAAGCTTTTCAGCGCCAGTCAAACGTTAACGAAATTCATTTGCTTTGGCCCGCAACCCAATAAGGCGATTGTGGGGGATAACGCCTTCGCGCATGAAGCCGGTATTCACCAGGACGGCTATCTGAAAGAGAAATCCACTTACGAGATTATGTCCCCCGCCAGCGTGGGAGTTCCGGAAAGTCGTCTGGTGCTCGGGAAACATAGTGGACGTCATGCTTTGAGCAAGCGGGCTGAAGATCTCGGATTCAAGCTGTCGCGCGAGGAACTGGACCAGGTTTACCGGCAATTCACCGCCTTGGCGGATAACAAGAAGGGGCTAAGAAACGACGAGATCTCAGCTTTGATTCAAACAGTTGTTCAGGGCAAAGCAGTTCACGAGACGGTCGCACACTAATGAAGCTGAATGTTCTGGTTTTGCCCGGCGATGGGATCGGCACGGAAGTGACTGCGGAAGCTTTAAAAGTCTTACGAGAAACGGCGTCGTTGTATGGGCATCAACTGGTTTTAAGCGAGGGACTTTTAGGCGGAGTCGCCATTCATCAGACAGGTATGCCGTTTCCGGACGAAACGCGCAAATTGGCCCTCGAAGCTGATGCGACAATTATGGGCGCGGTGGGACTGCCAGAGTTCGATAACGCTCCGCCGGAGAAACGTCCGGAACGCGGCCTGCTGGAAATCAGGAAAGCTCTTGAGGTGTTTGCCAATTTAAGGCCGGTGCGTTCCTACAAAGCCCTTCTCAATTCGTCGCCTTTGAAGAACCACTTGGTTGACGGCGCGGACATGATTATTGTTCGTGAGCTGACCGGCGGTCTCTACTACGGAACGCCGCGCGGCATTTCCGGCAATGGAAACGAGGAGCGCGCCGTCAACACGATGGTTTACACCCGACGGGAAATCGAACGGGTGTCTCACGTTGCCTTCCAGTTGGCCCGGAAGCGCCGCAAGAAGGTAACCAGTGTGGATAAGTCCAACGTGCTTGAAAACTCGCAGCTTTGGCGCAAAGTAGTGGTGGAGGTTGCCTCCGGATACGGTGATGTGCAACTGGATCATCTGCTGGTGGATAACTGCGCCATGCAGTTGGTACTCAGCCCGAAGCGATTCGACGTGGTTTTGACAGAAAACTTGTTTGGCGATATCTTGAGCGATGAGGGCGCGGTGCTGGCCGGTTCCATTGGAATGCTGCCGTCTGCTTCGTTAGGAGATAAGCGGCCTTCCGGCGCGTCTGTGGGCCTTTATGAACCGGTGCACGGATCGGCTCCTGATATTGCAGGCCAAGGCAAAGCCAATCCTCTGGGCGCCATTGGCTCGGTTGCGGCCATGCTGGAGTATAGTTTTGGCTTGACAGACGAAGCGCGGGCGATTTATGAGGCTACCGAGGAAATTCTCAATAGTGGGAAGGTAACCGCCGACCTGAAACCGGAGGGGAAACCCGCCAGTACAGCGGAAGTGGGCGATGCCGTCGCTAAAGCGCTCTCAGCGTATAAAGCGGCAAATAGTAAATAGGAAGTTTTGAAATGGGACAGCAGAACGGATACGGATCAGGAAGTAAGCCGCGTACGATTATTGAAAAAATCTGGGACAGCCATATTGTCGCGGAACCGCCGGGGGCTCCTCCCCTGATTTATATCGACTTGCATCTGGTGCATGAAGTCACCTCACCACAAGCGTTTGCGGGATTGCATGAGCGCGGTCTAATGGTCAGGCGTCCTGACCTGACTCTTGGCACAACGGACCACAGCATTCCCACACACCCTCGTCACCTACCCATTCTCGACAAAGTGGC
>JAFAZU010000569.1 GCA_019239585.1 Acidobacteriaceae bacterium | reverse complement strand
TTGCTTATTGAAATCGGTATAGAAGCTGAAGTTTGCGATCAGGAAAAACGCTCCGTTGTGGTAAGCGTCGTCGCCATGATAAAGATCAGCCATAGGCGCTTGCGGAGAAGCGGCGACAAGCGCGGGATGGGCGTTGATAACACCGGTACTGGTGTAATACCCGGCGTAAGAGATACCCTTCAGGCCCACCTTTCCGTTGTTACGGGGAACATTCTTCAGCAGCCAGTCAATCGTGTCGTAAGTATCGATACTTTCGTCAATAGCTTTGGGATCGCTGTCGGCAGTGATCGGACGAACATCAATAAAATCGCCTTCGGACATAAAGCGTCCGCGTACATCCTGGAACACCAGAATGTAGCCGTCCTGCGCAAATCTTGAGTGGGTGTTCAGATAATTGTCAGGGCCATAGGGTGCAATGCTGTAGGGCGTGCGGGTGAGCAGGATAGGATAAGTTCTGGACGCGTCTTTTGGTGAATAGATGGCGGTGAAGAGGTGGATGCCGTCGCGCATGGGGATTTTCGCTTCCCATTTGTTGTAGTGAGCGCGAAAATCATAATCCTTGGGCGCAAAGAAGGCCAGAAGCAGCGTGACGAGCTGCACGGAGAGCATAAATACTATCGTAGAGGTGAAGGATTCTCTTTCTTAAGTGCTCGATACGGAAGAACAACTGGCACGGCTGCGGCAAAGAATCGCTAACATTGACCGCAAGTATGCAAAGACTCCGGTTCCAGCGGCCAAAGTCGCTTCTCCGTCTCGCTGTTTTATTGAAGAGTGGGCCGAAGGCGAGGTGGTCACGAACGAGCATGGCGCTCATTTTCAGACCGAGCGGCTGTTTCCAGGACACAAGCAGCATGGATCAGCCGATATCGGCGCCTTAGGCGAACTGCCTCATCATCTGTTGGATGCGCTGAGTGGAGGCGAAATCAATCCCTGCTCTCCCGAGCGTTGGGCATTTCTCGATACGGAAACGACCGGGCTGGCGGGCGGCTCTGGAACCTATGCGTTTTTGATCGGGGTGGGGCGGATTACGGCCGAAGGTTTCCGCGTGCGGCAGTTCTTCATGCGGGAGTACGCAGAAGAGCGGAGCACGCTGGCGGCGCTGCATCAGCATTTGGAGCAATTCGATGTACTGATTACCTACAATGGCAAGACTTACGATCAGCCACTGCTCGAAACGCGTTACCGGATGACGCGCCACAAGCCTCCATTTGGACGGCTGGGGCATCTGGATTTATTACATGGCGCGCGCCGGATCTGGAAACTGCGGCTGGAAAACTGCCGGTTAGTGCAACTGGAGCAGCAGATTCTAGGCGTGTACCGTGAAGGCGATCTGCCCGGAGAATTAATTCCCTTTGTCTACTTTGAGTATCTGCGTTCGCGGGAAGCGCAGAAGTTGATCCCGATCTTCCATCACAACGCAATGGACATCTTGACGTTGGCTTGCCTGACCGCCATTGTGCCGGTAGCATTCCGCAGCACGGACTGCGAATCGCTGGCAAAGGTCGGGGTGAAGCATGGCGCGGACCTGATCGGGATCGCGCGATGGCTGCTCGCAGCGCAGGAACACGAGCAGGCCCTGACTCTTTTGCGGCGGGCCATTGAGGCAGGGTTGCCGGATCGATTACTGTTTCGGACTCTGTGGGATGTGGCGCTATTAGAGAAGAAGATGAAGCGGCCCCATGCAGCATTGCAGATCTTTACGGAATTAGCGGACTGCCGAAATGAATTCCGGGTAAGCGCGCTGGAAGAACTCGCCAAGTTTTACGAGCATGAAGAAAAAAACTTTGCGCTCGCGTTAGAGATGACCGTTCAAGCCATGCTGTTCCAAACCTCAGCCGCATTGGAGGGGCGCAAAGCGCGGCTGGAGAGGCGACTGGCAAGACCGAGGTCGAAACGGCTGCTTTAGGCCGGGTCAGCATTACCTTACGAACCTCGAGTCTCATAATGTAGCCGAAAATGAGTATTGACACGCTTCAGAAGGCAGAGCGCCCTTCCCTTCAAAACAGGCGGAGATCGTAAGAATGAGTAGTTGAAACAATAATGCGAACACGCGCGGCATCCTGATGTCGCGGGTTGAGCAGCCAATTCCACGTTTCCGGTGTAATAACGGAAGGAACGCGCAGCAACGCGGTCGCGTTTGCTTTTATCCAAGCATCTCCCCGAGTGCGCGTCCATACTTCATTGTTCTTCCAAAGTGCAGGAAGAGATGACAATGCTACTTCCTCGAAAGGAGTGCCGTCATCCACCTCTACCTTGAGAAGGCGATAATGATCGGGCCACTCGGATTCATCAAGTTCGAGGTGAACCAGGGTTTCGAGCAGCGCTGAAGAAGGATTTTCCGCTAGGTAGACGACCGGTTTTCCTTCCGTATGCCAGCGAGCCGACGTATGGAGGCCGCCAATTCCTAACAGATCAGCATGATTGCTGATACGCCACAAGATCATCAGGCGAACATGCCTTCATCGATCTGAATGAGCATTTGCTCTATCAGTCGCGCACCCGCTTCGGTTTGCAGCATCTGCATCGGTGTTTCTCCTCCGAAGCGTTTCTTGGGTTTTCGCATCCAGGACAACGCTTTTTCCCGATTTGAAAAGACGCCTTCAGCGCGGGCCAGAACCCGCGCCGCACGAAGGGCTTTGTCCGACTCATCTATTGAAAGGGACTCTACTCGGGTTCTCCGGTGCTTAAAAGTACGCAAGGGGATCACAATTTCATGAAACTCATCCTTGGTCAGACCGTGCGTGAGAAAAGCCGTGATGACTTCAGTGGGTAGCCGACGCCGCACCGCCTGTGCTAACTCAAGCTCGGTTCGCACCGACTGTCCCAGCCAGTCCCCGATATTCTGCAGCCAAGCGGCCATTGCTCTTTGATCCTCTAAGTACAGTATGCCAAAAAGTTACTGGCAAACTGTACTAAACGTACGTCGCGCCAAAACCGGTCCACACTCCCGGTTCCGCTTTTGTTCAGGCCGACTTGATCTCGGTCCAGTAACGATCGCGTAATCGTTGGGCAGAGGGGGGTAGGGCGCGGAACCATTCTCCACGCTTACGTGTTTCGCTGTCGAGGTAGAGAACGGGATTGTTTTGCATTTTCAGCGGCAGGAGCTTTCGGGCGGAAGCGTTGGCGGTCGCGGCGGTAATTTCCGTAGCAATAGCGGCAGCGACTTGAGGTTCCAGAAGGTAGTTCAACCACTCATAGGCAAGGTCGCGATGCTTACTTTCACGCAGGATACAAACATTATCGGCGTAAAGCGGAAAACCTTCTTGCGGGAATGCAAAGGCCAGGTCCGATGAGTTGTCCATAGCAACTTGCGCGACCTGCGCCCACATCTGCGCGGCGAGAACATCACCGGCCACGACCTGGTCGCGCACTTCTTCATTCAGGTAAGCGCGGAGCAAGGGTTTCTGTTGGATAGCCAAGTCGCGGGCCGCTTTCAGCTGGCGCTCGTCGGCTGAGTTAACGGAGTGGCCGAGACGCTTCAGACAAGCCGCAAAGACCTCCGCCGGATCATCGAGCATGGTCATGCGGCGGCGATAGCTGCCGGTCCATAAGTCAGCCCAGCATCGGGGAGATGGAGAAGCTCTCTTTGAATATAAGATGCCGGTGGCGCTATGCATGTAAGGTACGCACCATTGGAGAAGGGGGTCCCATTGAGGCGACTGAAACTCTCCGTCGAGATGAAGTAGATTCGGCAATTTGGCGTGATCGAGTTGAGCAAGAAGACCGAGTTCCTGCATCGGTCCGACAAAGCTGTTGGAAGGAAAGACTACATCCCAGCCGGAGTTGCCGCTCATAACTTTAGCCAGCATCTCTTCCGCGCTGCCGTAAACCGCATAACGAACCGTGCAGTTGAAGCGGCGCTCAAACTCCGGGACCGTAGAGCGTGCCACATAGTTATCCCAGTTATAAACATTCAGCCGATGCAGGCGGCCCGAGGTGCAGCTGGTGAGGGCTCCCGCTACGCCTATCAGAAAGGTACGGCGATGCAAACCTTTGCTACTCCGCCCAGTTCTCAACCGTGACCCAAGGTCGGAGTTGCAGCAGCGCCTTATCTCGCGTCACAAGTGTTGCCCCAGTTGCCAGGGCATGCGCCGCGATCAACGTATCAAGGTTCCCTATCGAAATACCTTTTGAATCACAGCGAGCACGAAGTGTTCCATAAGCTCTTGCCGCCTCAGAGTCCCACGGCAGAATAGCGATGCTTGAAAGGAAAGCTCCCACCAGCTTGTGAAGTTTTGTGGCGTACGGTTTCTTCTCCAAACCATAAAACAACTCCCCTTCCGTAATGGCCGAGATACATAGGTTTTCTATTGAAACGTGGTGAATGCGCGTGTCCAACTGCTCGCTTCGTATGTAAAGACTGGCGATATTCGTGTCCAGCAGAAAAAACTTTTGGAACGTTTTCAAAATAAGTCTCTCTCTTGCGGGGGCGCTGTATTACGATCTTTCAGAAAGTCCCTAATGTCAGGGTCATGCAA
>JAFAZU010000618.1 GCA_019239585.1 Acidobacteriaceae bacterium | reverse complement strand
AAGCTGCCCATCATCGCCGGTATCTGGCCGCTCACCAGTTATCGGAATGCCGAGTTCATGGTCAACGAACTACGGGTGCCCGTGCCGCAGGAGTACATGAACCGCATGCGTCGGGCGGACAGCGCGGAAAAGGCGCGGGAAGAGGGTATCAGCATTGCACGAGAAATGGCGGCCCGCGTGCGTCGCACAGTGGGTGGCGCGCAGTTGAGCGCGCCGTTCGGCCGCTATGAAATGGCCGTGCAGGTGGCCGAAGCTCTGCGCGAGAGCTAGCCGTGGCGGACGGCGATCCCGCCGCGCTTTTTAGGGGAACTCAGGTTACACTGACAAAATACGCGGTGCTCCATGCATCGCGATCCCATTTGCCTGATACTGACCGTGGCCACAGATTTAGTAGAAGTAGACCTGAACAATCCTTCGGACGGGGCAATTGACCGTGCAGCGCGGGAGATTTTACGAGGCGGAGTGGTCGGAGTTCCAACCGATGCTCTCTATGTCCTGGTAGCGGACCCCTTTAATCTGCACGCGGCGGGACGGGTCTTCCATGCCAAAGGACGTGATCATGTCCGCTCCTTGCCGCTAGCCGTTTCCGATACTTTGATGGCGGAAGATCTAGCGAAAGAACTCAGCAGCCGGTTCTATATCCTGGCGCGGCATTTCTGGCCCGGACCGCTGACCATGATTGTTTCCGCTGCCGCAAAGGTGCCGTTGAAGGTGACCGGAAACACCGGGCGGCTGGCGATTCGTCATGCGGATTCAAAAGTGCTGAACGCCATTATTGAAAAGGTCGGACATGCCGTGATTGCTACCAGCGCCAACATGTCCGGCGCCCCAACCATCGCCAGCGGCATTGAACTGTTCGCCACTTTGGACGGGCGGATTGATCTAGTGCTTGACGGTGGCGCCTGTGTGGGACACGGCTCCACCACGGTGGATATCACAGAGCCTTACTGGCGCGTCATCAAAGAAGGCGCGATTTCCGAGCGGGAGATCGCAGAAAGACTGCAAACAACTTAGCTGTTTTCAGCCCTCTACTTCTCAAATTCCTGCTACGATGAAGTTATAGCGTTCCCGCGAGAGTTTCTCTCCTGGTCTCCAAAAAATTGATCCGATAGTCAATGTCATGGAGTCCGGCTCGAATGAAGCGCTGGTGTGCAGGCTCCTGCGTTCAAAGCGCAACTGGAGAAGCCTGAAGGCGCTCGGAGGATTCCCCCCTTGCCATTTTAGGGGTCAATGACGGAGATCAGGAGGAAAGCTCTCGATGGGAACGCTTTTTATTCCTGCACAGCCGGATGAGAATTCTTTTTATTGGCGACATCTTTGCTTCCGGTGGTCGAGGCATTGTCGCTGAAAATCTCAACCGCCTAATCACGGAATACAAAGTTGATTTAGCAATTGCCAATGCGGAAAACAGCGCCGGTGGTTTTGGCATTACACCATCCATTGCGGAGGAGTTGCTGTCGCTGGGGCTGGATGTGCTCACCGGAGGCAATCACAGTTTCGATAAACGCGAAATCTACGATTACTACGAGCACCAGCCGCGTCTATTGCGTCCGGCGAATTATCCCGAAGGCTTGAATGGAAACGGCGTTTTTACGGGCACTGCCCGCAACGGCGCGCCGTATGCAGTGATTAACCTGCAAGGCCGCGCGCACATGGCCAATATCGATTGCCCGTTCCGTAAAGCGGATGGTATCTTGGCGGCGCTCGACGGGAACATTAAAATTCGCTTTGTCGATTTCCATGCGGAACTGACCAGCGAGAAAATGGCGATGGGCTGGTATCTGGATGGCCGCGCCACTGCCATGATCGGAACTCACACGCATGTTCCGACTGCCGACACTCGCATTCTGCCCGGCGGCTTGGCCTATCAAACCGATGCCGGCATGACCGGTCCTTATCTATCTGTGATCGGCGTAGACAAAGATATTATCCTCCGCCGCTTCTTAACCGGCTTATCGGGCCGGATGGAAGCCGCGCGCGGAGGTGTGGAACTCCACGGCGTGCTGATCGACGCTAATGAGACGACGGGAAAGGCCAGAGGTATTGAGCGGATTCACTGTGTAAAAACGGTCTAACCTATCACTTCCAGCACGTCGGACGTGTGATGTTTCAGCGAAACGCCCTCCCAACGTGCCACCACCGCCGTGGCTACGCAGTTGCCTAGCAGATTAACGGATGTGCGGCACATATCCATCAACGCATCGACGCCCAGAATGAGCGTGATACCTTCGAGCGGAAGCTGAAACGTGCCCAGGGTGCCGGCCAGAATGACAAGTGAAGCTCTCGGCACCGCTGCTACGCCTTTGCTCGTCAGCATTAACGTTAGCATCATGGTGATTTGTGTGCTCAATGGCATGTGAACACCAGCGGCCTGTGCGATGAAAACTGAAGCGAGAGATAAATACAGCGTGGACCCATCCAGATTGAAGCTATAGCCGGTGGGGAGAACGAATCCGACGATATGTTTCGGGACGCCAAAGCGCTCCATGTTCTCCAGCGCCAAAGGTAGAGCGGCCTCGCTGGAAGCCGTAGAAAAGGCCAAAAGAAAAGGCTGCCGGACTGCCTTGATAAATGGCCCAATCGGCACTCGCGCAATCGTGAGCGCCGATCCCAAGACTAGCAGAACGAAAAGCGTCTGCGCCAGATAAAGCGTGCCCACCAGCTTGCCCAAACCGAACAGCACGCCAATGCCCTTTGATCCAATCGTCACTGCAATCGCCGCGCCCACGCCAAACGGAGCTACATACATGACGTACTTTGTGTAACGAAACATCACCTCCGCTACTGAACCAGCAAAATTGATCACCGGCTCCGCCCTCGACCCCACAGCAGAACACGCCGCTCCAAATAGAAAAAAGAAAACCACCATCTGCAGCACATCATTTTGCGTCAGCGACTCGAAAATGTTTGCCGGTACCGCGTGTTCCAGAACCTGAGAAAGAGACACGGGTTTCGCCAGTGTCGGTATTTTCGCGCCTCCGCTTTCGTTCAGTGGAACTCCTACGCCGGGGCGCATCAGATTCACCATAATCAGGCCGATGATCAGCGCGAGAGTGGTTGCAATCTCAAAGTAAGTGACAGCCTTCAGCGCAATGCGGCCCATGGTTTTCAGTTCGCCCGCTGAGGCAATGCCGTAAACCAGAGTGCCGAAGAGCAAAGGTCCTACAATCGAGCGAATCAGCCGCAGGAAGATATTGCTGACCGGCACGAGATTTCTGGAAAACTCCGGGAAAAAAATCCCGAGTACGATTCCTACAATCAGCGCAACAAAAATCCACGACGTCAGCGAAAACTTTTTCAGAAACTGCATGCCTAGCGTTCTCCCCATTTCAGTTTTTCGCGCAGCACGTCAAAGAACAGCGCTTTCGGCGGCCGAATTAGGTGAATGGCGTTCGGAGATGCGCGGCACACGATGTAGTCGCCTGGGTGCAGCGGCTCTCCCACCTGACCGTCAATGGTCAAAAATGTTCCCTCGGCTCCATGGTTGAGAATTTTAATAACGCGGTTATCCGGCACGATTACCGGGCGATTCGTCAGCATGTGCGGGCAGATCGGCGTAATGCAGAAAGCCGCTACCGTGGGGAAGATGACTGGACCGCCAGCCGACAGCGAGTAAGCGGTCGAGCCGGTCGGCGTGGCGATGATTAATCCGTCCGCTTTGTAAGCAGCCACGAAGTGGTCGCCCACCCACGCATCGAGATCAATCATACGCGCCAGTTCTGATTTAGTGATGACGACGTCATTCAAGGCGCAGTAGCTGCCAATCGTCTCGCCATTGCGAAGAAGCTCACAAGCGACCATGGCGCGATGTCCGATCCGCGGTTCTCCCTGCAGAACCTGTTCCAGCGTGGGATACAGATCATCCAACTGGATGGAAGTGAGAAAACCAAGATGTCCCAGGTTCACTGCAAAGAGCGGAATATCGCGGCCCGCCACCACCCGCGCCGCCGAGAGCAGCGTGCCGTCTCCACCAAGAACTATAATTAGATCCGTACCGTCCGGCAATTGCTCACGGGAATAAAACTCATTGATGCCCGCGTACTGCGCCGTTTGCTCGTCGCAACGAGGCTGTATGCCGCGCGCCTCCAGCCATTGCAGCAGGCCGGAAACAATTTCGGCAGCCTGCGCAATCTTTGGTTTTGAGATGATACCGACTGTTTTGATTTGATTCATTTGTCGTCGGGGTTTAAAAAATAGGGTAACCTGTGGCGGGCATGAAGGAGAAACTCACGGTTCCCTTCCGCGCCGGAGATCGGGCTATCCATCAAAGAGGAGTTGAACCCAAAGTCGGCGAGTGTACTAGCTACTTTTTCGCACGCGGAGCGATGCGCCGTCGGGTCGCGCACAATGCCCCCTTTGCCCACCAGTTCACGCCCCACCTCAAATTGCGGTTTCACCAGAATGATCCAATCACCCTCTGGCTTCAGCAAAGGCGCCAGCGCCGGAATCAGTAGCGTCACAGAGATAAAACTCACGTCGCAGGCCAAAACATCGATGGTCTCGCCGATATCGGCAAAAGTGAGATAACGCGCATTGCAGCGTTCGTGCAGAACCACACGCTCGTCATTGCGCAGCTTCCAGTCAATTTGCCCCGCTCCCGTATCAACGGCATGGACGCGAAGAGCGCCATTCTGGAGCAAGCAGTCCGTAAAGCCGCCCGTGGACGTTCCCACATCCATGCAAACCTTGCCGCGCACATCCACGTGAAACCCGAGGAGCGCTGCTTCGAGCTTCAACCCGCCGCGACTGACATACTTCAGCGCTTGCTCAATATCAACGGGAGCATCCGCTTCCACCATTCGACCCGGCTTGTCCGCCTTCTGCCCATTGACGCGGACTACTCCCGCCAGAATCAGTGCAGCCGCTTTCTCCCGCGACTCCACCATCCCTCGTTCAACGAGCAGGACGTCCAAGCGTTGTTTCCGGTGACTCAAGCAGAACGCAGGACAATATAATCGGCAATCTGGCGCAAGCGCTCTGCGCGTTCACCAAACTGATTTAAAGCCCGGTGCGCAGCCTGGCGCTCCTTTTCGGCCATCATGCGGGACTGCTCAAGCCCATACACAGCCGGAAACGTGATTTTCTGCTGCGCTTGATCCTTGCCTGCGGTTTTACCCAGAGCATCGGAGGTTTGCTCGACATCGAGCACGTCATCAATGATCTGGAAAGCGAGGCCGACATGCTCACCATACTCGGAAAGAACCGCTAATTCCGCATCGGTCGCACCCGCATAAATCGCTCCCATCCGCACGCTGGCCCGCAGCAGAGCGCCTGTTTTGGCGCGATGGATCGATTCGAGCAATAAAGCGCTAGGTTCCTTGCCTTCGCCCTCGATATCATTGACCTGGCCGCCAATCATTCCGCCTACGGTGCCTGCCGCACGCGACAATTCTTCTACCAGGACAATTTTCTTCTCCGCGCTGACATGCTTCAACCGGCTCAGTACTTCAAAAGCAAGAGTCAGCAAAGAATCACCGGCCAGGATCGCCATGGCCTCGCCAAATACTTTGTGGCAAGTGGGTCGCCCCCGGCGCAGATCATCGTTGTCCAGCGCAGGCAGATCGTCATGAATGAGCGAGTAAGTATGGATCAGCTCCAGCGTGGCGGCGGCATTCTCGATCCCTTGTGGGGAAGGAGAAACTGTGTGAGCGGCGGCAACTGCCAGAACCGGCCGGATGCGCTTTCCTCCGGCAAAGAGGCTGTAGCGCATGGCGCGATGAATCGTCGTAGGTTCAACACTTTCCTCGGGGATCCATTCGTCCAGCGCACGGTCCACGGACTGGACCTGTTCGGCAAGGTAGTCAGACAATCTAGCTTGCTGCGTGGGTGTCATTTCAGCGGCTTATCAGGATTAAACGGAACAGCAATAATCTCCGAACCTTTCTTGGTTAAAATTTCAACGCGCGTTTCCGCTTCCTCTAATTGACGCTTGCAGTCAGCGCTCAGCCGCATGCCCGCTTCAAAGAGAGAAAGACTCTGCTCCAGGGGAAGATCGCCCCGTTCTAGCTCTTTCACAATGCGCTCCAGCTCATCCAGACGAGCTTCAAAGCTGAGCGTTTCCGTCCTCTCCTCCGGCATCGAACCATTGTAACGGGTTAATTAACTAACCGTTAGTAAGAAAACGCATCGACCAGAACCTGCTATACACTTCAGTCAGCTATGGAGCTTCAGACTTAATAGCTTCGGAACACAACCGTTCAATCTCCCGATACAACCGATTGAATGAGCGGCAGCGCCTTGCTGCGGCTAATTCCATTGAGGCCGCAAATGCAGCTTGATCTAATGTGGGCGAGTATGCTCTTCCTGAGACCATATTGTCGCTTAACCACCCTTTGGCATTGCGAATTGTTTCTGGATGCTCCGGAGCCAAAATATCATCTTGTAAGCCTCTCTTGCCAGCTAGCGATCCGGCAGCAGCCAAAAACAAATTCTCAAACTCAGTTTGAGGAATAATAATTGAGACACTTTGACGCTGAGCAACAGCCTCCCCCTTGCCCTCGATGATGAAACCAAAGTTCACCACATCAGCCAACATCGGCAAGGTTTGAAATACCTTCCGGCCTGAGTTGATCCATTCTTAGAAGCTCACCAGCAGTGTAAAGGCGCTCTCTCATAACTGTTTTTCCGGCCTCATCAACGTCACCGATAATCGTCTCACCCTGCTCCATAACAACAGCCCTTAAAGCGTTCTCTGGAATGTCATTTCTATCCAACAGATCAGGACTATGGCTTGTAACGACAACTTGTTTGTTGTAACTGGCCTCCATGAGAGCATCAAAAAGCACACCAGCAGCAGCAGGATGTACCCCTGCTTCTGGCTCTTTAAGAGCGATTAACGATAACGGATGATGCTCATTTTTTTGAAAGAGGCCCACAAGTACAGCGAGCGCCCGCAAAGTTCCATCGGACACATTTTGCGCTGAGAAGGTTTCATATACGCCTGGAGCTTGTTTCACATTGAACCGCAAGCTATAATTCGAGTCAACAGACAGCGCCTCAACGGCGTGTATCTCTGGGCTAATTTTTTGGAGATACTCACTAATGCGTGTAAGTCTTTCGGGATCAGAGCTCTTTAATTTGTAAACGATTTCGGCCAAAGCGCTCCCTGTCCGATCAAGGCTCCGATACCTTTTTTCAGATTTGAACCCACGTATCTCATCCGGAACAGGATTATAAACTACAATGCTGGATAAAGTTCGATATACAGATTCAAATGGTTCAATACCTGATGCATTGGCTAAATACAGCTTCCCTTCAGATGCGGCAGGTACCGGTCCTTGGTTGCTGTCAACAGCCTCCTTGTCTACCTTGAATCAATCACGACCTTTCTGGGAGCAAACGATGCATTCCTCATGCGTAACCACGATTGGCCCATCTTGAGCAGCCTCTATAGTTACGAAATATGTCCCGCTTGTCTGAAGTCCAAGCCGAAAACAAATCTCAAAAGCAATCTGTGACACCTTGGCCGGGCTTTTACGGAGAATGTTGTGAAACCCCGAGCGATTTTCAATTGCTTGCTCCAATGAGTTGCTAAGCCCGAACGAGAGAAATCGTAGTGCTTCAACAAAGTTGCTTTTGCCTGCCCCGTTGGGTCCAACCAGGAAAGTAATGGGCTCCAAACGCACGTCACAATGGCGGATACTTTTATAGTTCCGCAAAACCACACGGGAAATAACAGGAGGTTTTGACATTTCAGCGATTTGCACCTCCCTTTAGCATAGAGAGTGTGCGTAGTTTGTTTCAATTTTAAGAACATTTCCCGCCGCCGCCCACTTCTGGATTAAAGTAGAACTATGGCGATTCCCGCCAACAGCCGGCCCTCCCTCTTTGGCGCTGACTAGCTCCGGCAGTAGTCACGCGGCCTTCCCTTCCCTAGTTTTGTTGATTAGAAATTATTGAGGTGTTTTGCATGACGACCCAAATCGTCCAGCCGGAACTGCTTCCGCACCTGGTTAGCGAGCTGCCAGGCCCGAAAGCCAAAGAGATTATTGCGCGGGATCAGGCGGTGTTATCGCCTTCCTATACGCGCTGTTACCCGTTTGTCATCAAACGGGGCGAGGGCGCTGTCGTGGAAGATGTCGATGGCAATCGCTTTCTCGACTTCAACGCCGGTATTGCCGTGGTCGCTGCCGGACACTCGCACCCGCGCGTTGTCTCAGCGATCCAGCAACAGGCGGCGCAGTTCCTTCACATGTCTGGAACCGACTTCTACTACGAAGGTATGGTTCAGCTTGCTGAAAAATTAGCTGCCCTCACTCCCGGAGACGTCCCCCGGCGCGTGTATTTCGGCAACTCGGGCGCTGAAGCGATTGAAGCCGCTCTCAAACTGGCTCGTTACCATTCCGGCCGCGACCAGTTCATCGCATTTTTGGGAGGCTTTCACGGCCGCACCATGGGTGCCCTCTCGCTTACCGGCAGTAAAGTCACCCAGCGCCGCCGCTTCCACCCTTCGCTTCCCGTCCAGCATATTCCCTATGCTTACTGTTATCGTTGCGCCTACAAGAAAGAACCTTCCACCTGCGATGTGGAGTGCGTCAAGGTAATTGAAGAGCGTCTCTTCAAGACCATTCTGCCCGCCGAAGAAGTCGCTGCGATTGTTGTAGAGCCGGTACAAGGCGAAGGCGGCTATCTCGTCCCGCCTGCCAAGTTTCATCATGAACTCCGCCGCATTGCCGACCAGTACGGCATTTTGTTGATCCACGATGAAGTGCAATCCGGCATGGGCCGCACGGGCAAAATGTTTGCTTCCGAACATTTCGATGTC
>JAFAZU010000615.1 GCA_019239585.1 Acidobacteriaceae bacterium | reverse complement strand
TATAGTTTTGGCGGTGCTTCTTTGTGGAGAAGCCAAACCTGCGCTGGTTAAAATTGAGCGTTCCGCTGATGCAATGGGGACGACTTACACGATTGACGCCTATGGCGCTAACACAGGGGCGCTGGAAGCCGCTACGGAAGCAGCTTTTGACGAGGCCCGGCGGTTGGATCAAATGCTTTCCAACTATCTGCCCGACAGTGAACTGAGCCAAGTGAATCAGCGCGCTTTTGAAAGGCCTGTCCGAGTCTCGAGAGAGTTCTTTCAATTGCTTCAGGACTGCCTCGATTACAGCCGGAAAAGCGAGGGATCGTTCGATATTACGGTTGGTCCATTGATGAAGGTATGGGGTTTCTACAAAGGTTCGGGACACTTGCCGCATCGGGCCGAAGTTCGCTCTGCTATGGATCACATCGGTTACGAGCAGGTACAGCTTGATGCAGCAAACTTGACAGTC
Organism: Acidobacteriaceae bacterium; assembly: GCA_019239585.1. GTDB lineage: Bacteria > Acidobacteriota > Terriglobia > Bryobacterales > Bryobacteraceae > Bog-105. The sequence continues at coordinate 3,782 of JAFAZU010000615.1, read as the reverse complement.
CGGTTCAGTAAAGGCGGTATGAGCCTTGATCCAGGTGGGGTCGGAAAAGGGTATGCGGTGGACCGTATGGCCGATATTCTTCGTAAAAGTGGGATTACTTCTGCGCTGATTTCAGGCGGCGGGAGCAGCATCTACGGAATCGGAGTTCCGCCCCCTGACCCAAGAGGCTGGTACATCAGTATTCGGGATCCCAAGGACGCCGGAAAGACAGCAGGGGAAGTGTATTTAAAAGATAATTCCATTTCAACTTCCGGCAACTATGAGAAGTTTTTCTGGGCTGAAGGTAAACTCTATAGTCACATCATGAATCCACGCACGGGCTATCCTTCCGAAGGAATTTTATCGGTTTCTGTTGTAAGCTCCAAAACTCTCGACAGCGAAGTCTGGGCAAAACCGTATTACATCCTGGGACGCGCTTGGGCGCAGGGGCACAAGCCGAAAGACTTTCGTGTTTTCCTGTGCGAAGACAAGCTGGGGGCCGCATGCGAATGGCTTCAGTAAACGGCAGATTCCTGGACGCCTGCCGTCGACGCTCCACGGATTTCCGGCCCGTCTGGTTTATGCGGCAAGCGGGACGTTATCTTAAGCCGTATCGCGACATTCGCAGCAAGCACAGCATTCTCGAAATGTGCAAAAACGCGGAACTGGCGGCGGCTGTCACGCTGCAGCCTGTGGAGATTCTGGACGTTGACGCGGCCATTATCTTCGCGGATCTTCTGCTTCCCGTGGAACCAATGGGCTTGAAGCTGGAATACATTTCCGGCGAGGGCCCGCTCATCGAGAACGCCATCACAGAAGCCGGAGATATTGACGATCTCTCGACGGAACGAACCGATGATCTCCGCTATGTAGGAGAAGCCATCAAGGTTGTTACACGCGCTTTAGGAGGACGAGTTCCGGTAATTGGCTTTGTGGGCGCGCCATTCACTCTCGCCAGCTACATGATCGAAGGCGGCGCTTCCAAGACGTTCGTCAAAACGAAAAAGCTCATGCTGGGCGATGAAACAATGTGGCGGCGGCTCATGGGTAAAATTGTTGACGTGCTCGGCGACTTTGCCGGTATTCAGGTCGGCGCGGGAGCAAAGGCTATCCAGGTGTTCGACAGTTGGGTTGGCGCTTTAAGCCCGGAAGATTACGTGCGATTCGTCCAGCCTTACTCGCGGGCGTTAATTGAGCGAATCCGCGCCACTGGAGTTCCTGTAATTCATTTCGGAACCGGCGCCGGCGGATTCCTCCGTGAACTGCACGCTGCCGGTGGTGACGTGATCGGCGTGGACTGGCGCATTAATATTGACCAGGCTTGGACAGAAATTGGCCACCGTTCGGCGATTCAAGGTAACCTGGACCCGGTTGCCTTATTTGCTCCCTTACCGGAGCTGCGCACGAAAGTGACAGATCTGCTGAAGCGAACCGGCACTCGCCCTGGTCACATTGTCAACCTTGGGCATGGCATTTTGCCCGAAACACCGGTCGATCACGTGAAGGCTGTCGTGCAAATGGTCAGGGAATTTCCTACGAGGAAGTATGACCAAAACTGATGTTGTGATAGTTGGCGGCGGCATTTCCGGTCTTGCTACCGCGTTCTATCTCAAGAAGAACGGAATTAGCTCGATCCTTCTTGAAAAAACCGAACGTCTTGGCGGGTTGATTAGGACGGATTACATCAAAGGTTGCGAACTCGAAGCGGGGCCTGACAGCTTTATCTCCACGAAGCCCTCAGTCATCAAACTGGCGCAAGATTTGCAAATCGAAAGTGAATTGATCGGCTCCAATGATGAAAAACGGCAGATCTTTGTCGTTCGTAATGGCCATCTCACTCCGACGCCGAAGGGAATGGTCATGATGGTTCCCACCGACTGGAACTCCGTCTTGCGTTCGCCTCTATTCAGCGACAAAACCAAAGGCCGGTTTTTGCTGGAGACTTTTTCGAAGCCACGCGAACGGTCCGGCGATTTTTCTATTCGGGACTTCGTCCTCGACCATTTTGGAGAGGAACCGCTAACTTACATGACAGAGGCCCTGCTTTCCGGCGTGTATGGCGGCGACGCGTCTCAACTCAGCGCTAGAAGCGTACTGCCTCGTTTTGTAGAGTACGAGCGGGAGTACGGAAGCCTGATCAAAGCGGCCCAGCAGGAGCGAGGTGGAGCGGACCGAAAGCAAAGCTTTTTTCTGAGCTTTCGCGGCGGCATGCAGACGCTCATCGAAAAACTGAGGGAAAACCTTGACGGTAATACCGTCCGTCTTCGCGCTGCGGTGGGGCAAATCAGCCGTGATGCCAATTGTTGGCGCCTTCAAACTCAGGGGGAGCAGATTGAAGCTTCCCAAGTAATTCTTGCCTGTCCGGCGCATGTCAGCAGTAAATTGTTGGCAAATTTGGACCCGGCATTAGCCTGTGAGTTAGCAGAAATTCCCTACTCTTCTGCAATAGTAGCCACACTGCTTTACAAACATGACTCTCTCGGTCATCCGCTGAACGGGTTTGGCTTTTTAGTGCCGCGCCCGGAGCGCAAGACGATTGCAGCCGCTACATGGATCAACACAAAATTCCCTTCCCGAATCGCGCCTGAGTTCGCTGCCATTCGAGCCTTCATCATTGATCCGGAAGCAACGCTTCACCTCAAGACATCGGAAGCTGAGCTTGTCGCCGCCGTTAAAACAGATCTAAAGCTCTTTATGGGTATCACGGCCGATCCGGTCCATTCTCTCGTCTTCCCCTGGACGCAATCTATGCCGCAGTATGTAGTAGGACACACGCAGCGCTGTCGGCGAATACTTTCGCTTTTAGAAAAGTGGCCGGGCTTGCGTCTGATATCGAACTATTTTGATGGAGTGGGCATTCCTGACTGTGTCCGGCTTGCCGAAAAAACAGCATACCGCCTGCAACAAACATTGTGCGCAAGTAATCGATTCTGAAGGAATTTTCACGAATTTGAGGCCCCTTTTATAGCACTCTGATTGTTCACTCTTTTCCCCTGAACACGTCTCATTTGATGCGGGCTTCAGGCGAACTGAAGAACTCACAGGATTACAGGAGGAGAGAAATGAAGATATTGACAGGAGCGCTGGCAGTGGCCGTTCTAGCCCTTCCAGCAATGGCCCAAAAAGATGCAAAGTCACGGCTGCAAGCGGCTACGGAGGATCTACGGGAAATGATGAATGCTTCTGACAAAGGCATTCCGCAGGATTTGATTGCCAAGGCGTCCTGTATTGTCGTGGTGCCTAATCTGAAATCTGGTGGTTTTATTGTGGGCGGGCAGTATGGAAAAGGTTTTTTCACCTGCCGTAAGCCAAGCGGGGTGGGTTGGAGCGCGCCTGGCTCTGTCAAGCTTTCGGGCGGTAAATTTGGGCTGCTCATTGGCGGCAAGGAAACTGACGTTATCATGCTGGTCATGAATCAAAGCGGTATGGAGCATCTTCTAAGCAACAAATTTCAGATTGGCGGGGAAGCGGCAGCGGCGGCGGGTCCAGTCGGTCGGGATTCATCCGCTATGACCGATGCCGCCCTGCATGCCGAGATCCTGACATACTCCCGGTCGCGCGGTTTATTTGGAGGACTGGATATTGGGGGATCGGCAGTTACCGAGGACGACGATTCTAATCGTGAACTTTATGGGAGCAAGATCAGCAATAAGGAGATTCTGAACGGCAATCCAAAGATTCCTGCTGAAGCGCAGCCGTTTATTCATGAGCTAGACCGTATTTCTTCCCGTAAGTAAGCTCTTTTTGCCTAACCGTTCGGAAGCCGCTCAGGTCAAATAGACTTGGGCGGCTTTTATTTTTTC
>JAFAZU010000586.1 GCA_019239585.1 Acidobacteriaceae bacterium | reverse complement strand
AGTTCCACTAACCCCATTTCGAGTTCGGGGTGACCGGTGAGAAACGGCCGTTTGGGAGCAGGGCCGAAGTTCTCGACGATATAGTCAGCGAAGCGAATCGCCGGGTCCAGGAGAGCGCGGCTGCCGGTAGCGCGATAGTAGGCAATTCCAGCCTGGAGAAGATGTCCGAGGCAGTAGTCTTCATGGGAGCGCGTCAGTTCGGTAAAGCGCAGGCGAACCTTATCGCCGACATAGTAGGTGTTCAGATAGCCGCTCGGCTCCTGAGCGGCCACGATGTCGGAGATGAGCGCTTCGATTTGGGTACGAAATCTCACCTTGTCTCCTTCGGCAGTTTCGTTAGAGGCAATGGCCCAGGAAGCGGCTTCGATCCACTTATAAAGGTCAGAGTCGGTGTAAAGAGGGCCTTTGCGCGGAACGTTCTTGCGGCCCGATAAGCGGCGAAAGTTATCCACCACGCCATGTTCTTCTAATAAGGCCAACATGGTAGGCAAACTGCGCTCGGTTGTGACTTTGCGGCGGCTGCTCCAGAAACCTTCACCCAAATGGACAGCGCTTACTGGAACGGGATGGAGGCGAGCATTAAGCGAATGATTGAGGTCCAGAACGCCTTCCGTGCGCCAGTCCGGTTTGGACTGCACTCCCGCTCCGACCAGGAGCGCTGCCGCGAAAACAGATAAAACGAAGAGCCAAGTCTTCATAAATAGTTGAAAGATTTCAAATGCGTGTAGACCAGCGACACGGGTAACCCGACAACATTGCTATAACAGCCATGGATTCCACGCACAAATCGCGAGGCAAGACCTTGAATGGCGTAAGCGCCGGCCTTGTCTCTTCCCTCCCCGCTCCGAGTGTAACGCTCTATTTCTCCCTCTGTCAGTGTTGCAAATTCTACTTCCGTTGTAGCAAGGTCCGTCACGCTTCGGGTACACGAACGGAGATGGATGCCGGTATGAACCAGGTGGGTGCGCCCTGAAAGCAGGCGAATGGTGCGGGCCGCATCGGTGTTATTAATGGGTTTGCCGAAGATCTCGCCATCGAGGCAGACGACCGTGTCAGCCCCAAGAATAATGTCCTCTCCTTCGGGCGTGATCGTTTGCGCTTTTTCGGAAGCGAGACGGCGGACGAAGTCGGTGGGAGATTCATTGCTTAGACGGAGCTCAGGAGCGTTACCGGGCTGGACAACATGACGGATACCGGCAGCCAGAAGGAGTTCGTGGCGGCGCGGGGAGGCGGAAGCAAGGATGAGCACGTATATTCAGGGTAACGGGAACGTTTGCGCGCCAAATCGGGGTAGAAGTAGTACTTTATCTAGAAGTACTGGAGCTAGAAAGCATTTAGTGGCGCTAAATAGGTATGTTGCTTCCGTCGATTCACGTGTTACAAGAAGATGTAGGGGGTCTCCCGAGCTCCTTCGGTTCTATGCATCAACAGGAACGTCATCTTGTCATGGCTGCACCGGAAGAGCTATCATTTTTAACTCGATGTCCCAAATGCAAGAGGCAAACCGTTCAGGTGCGATTTAGGTCAGAGCTGGAAAAAGAGTTGGCGGAGGATCACTTAACTCTTTACTGCGGACACTGTGATCTGACTTGGCAGGGCAGCTATCTGGACAAGGATCAGGCCCGATATGTTCTGTCTGCCAAATCGCCCGAATTGTCATAATCTAAAGTTTCCGGTCGCGAATTTTGCGAATGTAAGCCTCTGCTTCCTGGCGAGAGACGTACGATTGCACAACGGAATAACCTGGATGTGTTCGTAGCAGCTCTGTTAAGTCCGCTTCACGCGCTTCCCAAATGCCAAGTAAAACGTTGTTTGTCACCACGTAGAAGCAAGGGAGAGTATTGGGCTGATCCATGCAGTATGGATGTCACCGAATGCCCACAAGCTGGAAAACTATGCAGGGTTTCAACCCAGCTATACTTCTAGCACGGCCGGAATTGACGCGCACAAAACGCGTGAGCAGCTCGATCAGTTTACCAGCGCGGACCACGGGAGCGGCCGCCGCCGCCGCCACCACGATTGCCGCCTCCACCTTGGCCACGACCACCGCCATACCCGCCATTGCCACCGGTTGGTTTTGGTCGCGCCTCATTTACGTTCATCGCGCGGCCGCGCAGCTCGGCGCCGTTCAATTGAGAAATGGCGTTTTGTGCAGCTTGCGAATCTGACATTTCAACGAAAGCGAACCCGCGAGGCTGACCAGTAGCACGGTCCGTCACGATATTAACGCGTTCTACAGCGCCGTAGGCCTCAAACGCTGCCTGTAAATCTTCCTGAGTTGTTTGATAACTGAGATTTCCGACGAAAATGTTGGTCACAGTATGTAAATCCTTTAAAGTGATAATTCAATCTTTGCCAGAATGCTCTGAAACCAACTGGACGGAAAAGAAAGTAGCGACCGGAAGGAACTCGGAGGTAAACACGGATGCGGACAAAGACACTCTAATCGTAGCAGGGTTCTTCCGAAAAGGCCATCTTTTTCTCGACAGATCACAGAAGAGTGCCGCGTAGAATCAGGGCAGCAAGGTTGAAATAGATAATTAACCCGGTGACATCAACCAGAGTAGCTACAAAGGGAGCTGAGGCGCTGGCGGGGTCAAGGCCGAAGCGGCGGAGAATAAAGGGGAGCATGGAACCGGCTATCGTGCCGAAAGTGACGACTCCAATCAAACTGCAGGCGATAGTGAGAGCAATCAGGAG
>JAFAZU010000519.1 GCA_019239585.1 Acidobacteriaceae bacterium | reverse complement strand
GACGAAGCAGCCAAATTGGAGCAGCGTTCCCTGGCAATTCAGGCGGATGTCGGCATCCCCGACTCCATCCAGGACATGGTGCAAAAAACGAAAGAGTATTTCGGGACCATTGACATACTGGTTAACTCGGCAGGCATTCCGCAACATGATCCTGCGGAATCGACGCCGCTGGAGACATGGGATCGCGTGATCGACATTAATTTGCGGGGAACGTTCCTTTGCTGCCAGGCTGCGGGAAGGCTGATGCTTCATCAGAAGCGGGGCACGATTATCAATTTTTCTTCTGTTGCCGGTGTGGTCGGGATGGGACGCGGCACCAATGCATATTGCGCCAGCAAAGGCGGCGTCAACGCGCTGACGAAACAGTTAGCGCTCGAATGGGCCGCTCGCGGCATCCGGGTCAATGCCATCGCACCCTGCCAGTTTCGTACTCCCGGACTGGAAGAAGTGTTGCAGGACAAGCAATTTGATCGCGAGAAATTAATGGAGACCTGGACGGCCAACATTCCGCTGGGACGGATCGGTGAGCAGGACGAAATAGCCGGGCCTGCTCTGTTTCTTGCTTCGGACGCATCATCGATGGTGACAGGAACAGTTTTGCCGGTGGATGGAGGCTACCTGGCTCGCTAGGAGAGAACAGGCTCATGGAAAAACTACGGCGGGCAGTACAGATCGGCATTGTTGTCCGGGACATCCATCGAAGCACCGAGTTGCTCAGTTCCATTTTCGGTCTCGGTCCTTTTCAATTTATCGAGTGGCCCAATCGACCGGACTCGAAATACTGGCTCCGTGGAAGCGAAAAGAAAATCAAGATTCGACAGGCATTCGCGCAGGCGGGATCGCTTGAACTGGAGCTGATCCAGCTGCTGGAAGGAACGAGCGCTTACGGAGAGTTTCTCGAATCGCATGGCGAAGGCATACACCACGTTCTTTTTGAAACGCCGGATATGGATGCGGCCCTTGACGAATTTGCGCAGCATGGCGTAACCGTTCTGCAAACCGGAACAGGCATTCGCCCCGGAACAAAATGGGCGCTGCTCGACACGCAAGATCTGGTTGGATTTCTCATTGAATTGCGGCACCGCCCCGGACCTTCCGACGGCGCATCCATCCCGAGTGGAGAAGTATGATATGCAGACAGCCTTATCCGAAGAAATCGATGTAGAACTCAGCTTGGACCTGTATCGCTGTATGCTGCAGCTCCGCGACTTTGAACTGAAAGTTCAGGAACTGTATCGCACAGGATCAATGCCCGGCTTCGTCCATTTGTACGTAGGGGAAGAGGCCGTGGCGGCAGGGGTTTGCGCCTCGCTGAAACGGGAGGATCTGGTCTACAGCACGCATCGCGGCCATGGTCACGCACTGGCAAAGGGAGTTCCCGCCCGCGAGTTGATGGCCGAGCTGTGGGGAAAGCGCACCGGCTGCTGCGGCGGGCGCGGCGGCAGCATGCACACATTCGCGCCGGAGTACGGGTTTATGGGAACGAACGGCATTGTCGGCGGCAGTATTCCGCTGGCCGCCGGATCTGCACTGGCGGCTCAACTGCGGAATAGCGGACAGGTGGTGGTCAGTTTCTTCGGCGATGGAGCCGTGAATGCCGGTTCGTTCCATGAATCGCTCAATCTCGCTGCCGTGTGGAACCTGCCTGTGGTATTTGCGTGTGAGAACAACCTGTATGCGACGGAGATGGCGTTCTATCGGGCCACCAAGAATACCAGCGTTGCCAGCCGTGCCGCCGCGTACGCAATACCGGGACAGGAAGTGGACGGCGTAGACGTTTATGAGGTCTACGGCGCTGCCAAAAAGGCGATCCAGCGAGCGCGCACGGGCGGCGGTCCGACACTTCTTGAATTTAAAACTTACCGCACCCTCGGCCACCACGAAGGCGATCCCGGCACCGAATACCGCACCCGCGAAGAGGTCGCCCAGTGGAAGGCGCGCTGTCCTATTAAGAGCCTTCGTGAGCGAATGATCGGTTCAGGCCAGGCAAACGAATCGCAGTTCGAGCAAATTCAGAAAGACACGGATGCGTGGCTTGACGATGCGGTACAGTTCGCAAAATCGAGCCCTACACCGGATCCTCAAACGGTTCTGGAACATAGCTAGGAGTCCGAAGGACAGCAGCATGACGAATAAGCAACGGGAGATCACATATGGCGAGGCAGGCGTGGAGGCGCTTCGCGAAGAGATGGGGCGCGACCCGTCCATCGTCTACATTGGCCAGGGCATTGGACCACGCGGCGGAAATTTTCGTCAGACACGCGGGTTATGGAAGGAGTTCGGCGACGGTCGGCTGCGCGACACAGGAATTTGCGAGCTGGGCGAAACCGGCCTGGCGATTGGAGCGGCGATGAACGGCTGCCGCGCCATTGTGGACGAAGTGTTCCTGGATTTCATCCTGGAAGCCATGACACAGGTTATACAGCAGGCAGCAACGATTCACTATCTTTCGAACGGCAAGATCAAAGTGCCGGTGGTGATTCGAGGAGCTATGGGAAGCGTCCGTAACGCGGGAGCGCAACATGCCCACTCCTTTTATGCCTGGTTTGCGCATACGCCGGGATTGAAAGTCGCGGTGCCTTCGACGCCCTACGACTGTAAGGGGCTGTTGAAGACGGCTCTGCGCCAGGATACTCCTGTTATGTTCATTGAGCATAAAGGGCTGTATAACTCAAAAGGCGAGGTCCCGGAAGGGGAATTTCTGGTGCCCTTCGGCAAGGCGAGCGTCCGCCGAGAGGGAAGCGATGTGACGATTGTGGCGGTAGGACGGATGGTGCAGCTTGCCTCCGAAGCGGCGTCGGCGCTCCAGGATGAAGGTATTGCGGCGGAGGTGATTGATCCCAGAACAGTAGCGCCCTTAGATCGCGACACAATCTTACGGTCTGTAGCGAAGACCGGAAGGCTGGCGGTTGTGGATGAAGCGCCCGCAGCGTGCGGTTTTTCCGGCGAGGTCATCGCGTTAGTATCCACGCACGGCTTTGACAGCTTGGATGCTCCGCCGCGCCGGATCTGTTCCTTACATGTGCCTAACCCGTTTAGTCCTGCCCTGGAAAACGAGATGATGCCTTCCGTTACCAAAGTGGTGAGCGAAGTTCGCGAAATGCTGAGGGGCTAGGAGACGCCGAGCGATGCCTTACGAGATTGTCATGCCGCAGCTTGGCCTCACGATGACCGAAGGGGCCGTTAACACCTGGCTGAAGCAGCCGGGGGAGCGGGTCGAGAAGGGTGAAATGCTGTTCAGCGTCTCGACAGACAAAGTGGATATGGAAGTGGAATCCACCGGAACCGGTTTTCTGAGTACTCTCGTCGGAGTCGGCCAAACGATTCCAGTCGGAACGGTCATAGCCGTCCTGACGGAGCAGCCTGCGGAGAGCGCCGGAGAGTCTCCGAATGGAAGCGTGAAGTATCCCGCGAGCCCGCGAGCCCGTGCGCTGGCCAAGTCTCTGGGTATTGAAATAGGAGAGATCACACCGAAGTCGGGTACTCGCATTGTTGAAGAAGACGTTAAGCAATACCACGCCAACCGGCCCGCGCCCACGGTAGCGCCCATCAGCTCCGTAAAACGTATTACCGCCCAGCGTACTGCGGAGAGCTTTGAGCGCGCGCCGCATTTCTATCTCGGAGCAGAGGTGAATGCAGGAAAGCTCGTCGTTTTGCGCAGCGAACTGGGGGAGATTGCCGAGCGCCGGATTGGTTTTAAGCCGACTTACACGGATTTCTTATTGCGGGCACTGGCAATGGCTTTAGGGGAGCAACCTGGCGTCAATGCCTATTGGCACGACCGAACAGTTCAGCGGAGAGACTCTGCCGATGTGGGATTTGCCGCACAAACTGATACAGGACTGGTGGTTCCGGTGATTCGCAAAGCCGACGGCATGAGCCTTTTCGCCATCGCGACAAAACGGCGTGATCTGTCCGAACGCGCACGGGCAGGAGCTCTTCACCCCGACGAACTTCAGGGCGGCAGCGCCACTCTTTCGAATCTGGGGTCCGAGGGTGTGGATTGGTTTCAGGCGATCCTGAACCCGCCGCAAAGCGTTATTCTGGCGAGCGGATCTTTAGCAAAGCGTCCCATCGTTGTGGAAGATCGGCTGGAAGCCGGATATAGCCTGATGCTCACTCTTTCGGCGGATCACCGGGTTCTGGACGGCGTTGCCGCTGCGAGATTTCTGATGGCTATCAAGCGTACCCTTGAGAACCCGCAGGAATTGCTGCTCTAAGGATGAGCCCACCCATCATGAGCCACCATGTAATTCAGCCGCTGCTCTTAATACTGGCAGCTGCCATTATGAACGCCAGCTACACGCTCCCGATGAAACTGAACCGGAAATGGCAGTGGGAGCATTCCTGGCTCGCTTTTTCGATACTTGGGGTAGCCGTGGTGCCAACGGTTATCGCGGTGCTGACAGTTCCCGGCCTGTGGTCCATTTATCGTGAAGCATCGGCAGGCACATTGCTCCAAATGGCGCTTTTCGGAGCAGGATGGGGGATATCTTTGGTATTCTTCGGTTTATCGCTGCCGCTGGTCGGAGTTGCGATTGCATTCACCATTTCCCTGAGCACATCCGCCGCTTCCGGAGCATTGTTGCCGTTACTGGGCAAGCATCCTGACCGGCTTTTTACGCTTCAGGGTGTCGTTCTAACTGGCGGCATTCTGATGATTATCGTTGGAGTGTTGTTTTGCGGAAGAGCCGGAATGAGGCGCGACGCAACAAAGTCAAGTGCGCCAACAAGGGGTAAAGGTGAATTTACGCGCGGTTTTCTGTTTGCTTTAATTTCCGGCGTGCTCGGATCGCTATTGAATTTAGGCCTGGCCTATGGGACCGGCATTCAAGAGGCGGCACGTTTGCGTGGAGCTAGCGCCGTCATGACCTCCAATGCGGTGTGGCTGCCTTGCGTTTATGCAGGGTTTATTCCCGGCGTTATTTACTGTTTCTACTTGATGAAGAAAAACGCCACCGTTGATGGCATTCGCACGCAAGCGGCCTGGTATTACTGGCTGATGGCTGCTTGCATGGGCTTGCTCTGGTACGGCAGCATCCTCCTCTACAGCCTTTCGGCAGGTGAGTTGGGCGATTTGGGTGCGGCCATCGGATGGCCCTTGTTTCTGTCGTCTATCGTTCTGGTGAGTACCTGCATCGGCATCTTGACCGGAGAGTGGTCCCCAAGCTTCCGAGGACCATTTCGAACGCTGGTCATTGGCCTCGTTTTTCTGCTCGGCGCTATCGGGCTGCTGAGCCAAGCGGGACGAATGAGCACTTAAGAACGGGCATCTCCACGGTCACGCTATTGTTGCTTCAGGCGTTCTGATGGCTGTGTACTTTCTCTCCGGCGGAAGTTTTGTCCTTTGCCGGATCAATGAAATCCTGGGCTGCGGTGCTGAGTTTTACCCCAGTTCGTAACAGCGCATTGTCATCAAGTTTTGCGAGCGGCGAATAGCGTGGATGATGCGATTCCTTATACGGATCGTTGCTCGCCGCATTGTAACAGCAGATAAGAGCCCAGCGCGGACGCGAACTGGTATTCTGTGCGGAAGCATGGAGGAGATTGGAGTGAAAGAACAGGCCCGAGCCCGGCTCCATCTCGCAATGCACAAGCTCCAGACGATGGCGGACGGCTTCGACCCGTTCGGGATCGGCGCCGGTCTGTCCTGCAAAGCGGCCATGCTCCACCCGGCCCATCTTGTGCGAAGCTCTGAGCACTTGCAGGCAGCCGTTCTCTCGCGTGGCTGCGTCAATAGCGATCAGGCAACTCGCCATATCAGGAAACAGACATCCATTTTGATACCAGTAACCGTAATCCTGATGCCATTCCCACGCGCCGCCTACCCGCGGCTCTTTCAGGATCATTTTGGAGTGGTAATGGTATACCTCGCCGCCGAGAAATGTTTCCATTCGATCCACAATACGAGGCATGCGGGCAATGACACCGAACGTGTCGTCACCCGCATGGTTCCATCCCGAAAGGCGAATGCGCCCGCCGCCCGTGTCTCCAAGCTCAAAAGCGTTACTCAGCATAGTGTGATCGGCATGAGCGGCCTCCGCCAGCACTTCCGTCTCCTCCTGGGACAGAAGAGAGCGGATCAGGACATAACCGTTGTCCTGGAACTCCCGGAGTTCTCTATCAAATTGGTTCGCCATAACTGCGTTATTCTCCTTTACTGTTTTTGCGATACCGCACGAGGACGCTGCTGCGGAGTGACGAGGTTGATACTCGCAAATGTGATAACTGTTCACCACGAAAGATCTGTTTAGGGCCGGGATCGTGCGTTTCCGCAAACGTGACTTCATATTGAGCGTGGGGGTCCAATCCGCGCAGGCTCACCTCCCTGCTCGTTTCTAAGGCGTTTGAGCGGCGAAACAGCAGGGCATATCCGGCGTCCAGATCAATCCGGTGGAACTGCCAGCCAAGCCAGGCGGCCTCGTCCTGATTCACAGGGGTCAACGGATAAAAGTCTCCCAGCCAGTACGGCCGTAACTCTTTCAACTCAGCAATGGCTTTTTGCAAGTCGTGGACGGGAATGTACGGTGATTGCAGGTCGAGCCCG
>JAFAZU010000319.1 GCA_019239585.1 Acidobacteriaceae bacterium | reverse complement strand
TCTACTGCGCTGGAAGGGGCTCTGGATGGCAAGCCAAGGCCCTGACCACCGGCTCGATCGCGTGCTGGTGCATGCACCGTTTGGCCGTGATGGCGCTCTGCTCTGTAGTATTCTCCAGCAGGCGGGCCTGAATGCCCTGGTGTGTTCCAGTCTCGAGAACCTGTGCACGACGGTGCGGGAGGGAGCCGGTGCGATGTTAGTGGGGGAGGAGGCGCTTCACCCAGAAGGCATCCGAGCGCTGACCTGCCTCATGACCGAGCAGCCTCCCTGGTCGGATCTGCCCGTGCTCATCCTGACTACGAGCGGAGACGGTTATGTCAGGCGACCTTCCCGTCTTCGATTCTTTGAAGCCTTGGGAAACGTCACGCTCTTGGAACGGCCCTTACGGGCGGAGACAATCATTAGCAATTGCCGGATGGCACTTCGCGCCCGTACCCATCAATACGAAATTCGAGACCATCTCGAAGCCCAGCATCGGCATACTGAAGCGCTCCGGCAAAGCGAAGAGCGCTACCGTACCCTGGCCGAAGCGTTGCCACAATTAGTCTGGACCTGTTTGCCCGACGGGAACTGTGATTATCTCAGCCGTCAATGGGTAGAATACACGGGCATTCCAGAGGCGGAGCAACTCGGGCTGCGGTGGCTCAATCTGGTCCTGCACCCGGAGGACCGAGAACAAACTTACCGGGCTTGGATGACCGCTGTCCACGATCGAGAACCATACGACCTGGAGTATCGGCTGCGACGCCGCGACGGAATGTACCGGTGGTTTCGAACGCGCGGCACCCCGTTGCGCAATGCAGAAGGAAAAATCCAGAAGTGGTTTGGTACCTGCACGGACATTGATGACGCGAAAAGGGCTGCCGAGGAGCGGCAGGAATTACTGGCGCGGGAGCGGGAGGCTCGCAGGACGGCCGAATTGCTGAATCAGGTCGGCCCGTTGCTGGCAGCCGAGCTCGACACACAACAACTGGCGCAAAAGATTACGGATTTAGCCACCCAACTCACCGGCGCGCAATTCGGCGCGCTGTTTCATAATGTACGGAATGAACAGGGAGAGAGTTATACCCTCTATACTCTCTCCGGTGCGCCGCGCGAGGCGTTTGCGAACTTTCCGATGCCACGCAACACGATGGTCTTCGGACCCACCTTTCGGGGGGAGGGTGTGATCCGCTCCGCCGATATTACGCAGGATGCCCGTTATGGCAAGAACAGGCCGTATCGGGGCATGCCGGAAGGACATCTGCCGGTACGGAGCTATCTCGCCGCGCCGATTGTTTCCCGTTCGGGCGAGGTGCTCGGCGGCTTGTTCTTTGGCAGCGCAACCGTGGACGTCTTTACGGAACAGCATGCGCAACTTGCCGAAGGGATTGCCGCTCAAGCGGCCATTGCCCTCGACAATGCCCGGCTGTTTGCGGAAACACAGAATGCCCGGAACGCTCTGGAGCAGTCCAATGCCGAACTGCGTCGGGCCAACGAAGACCTGAATCAGTTTGCTTATTCGGCCTCCCACGACTTGAAAGAACCCTTGCGGACGGTGGCGATCTACAGCCAGATGCTCCAACGCCAGTACGGCGCAGTGCTGGATGAACAGGCGACGCAATACCTCGAGTACGCCCTCCAGGGAGTGAAGCGCATGGAACTGTTGCTGCGGGACCTGGTCGCCTACTTGCAAGCAATGGACGAAGGAGAACAAGAAATCGTGCCGGTTCCTGGTGGCGAGGTATTTCGGAAAGCGGTCGAGAACCTGAAAGACATCATCGAAGAGAGCCAAGCGACAGTCGACAGCGGACCGCTTCCGGTGCTGCTGGCCCGAGAAGTCCACCTCCTGCAGCTGTTTCAGAATCTGCTGGGAAATGCCCTTAAGTACCGGGGGGAAGCCCCGCCGCACATTCAAGTCTCAGCAGAAAGCCAGGAGGGAATGTGGAAAATATCAGTACGAGATAACGGGATTGGCATTGAGCCCCAGTATGCACGGCAAGTCTTTGGCCTGTTTAAGCGTTTGCACGGGAGAAACAGTGGATACGAAGGGACGGGCATTGGTTTGGCGATCTGCCAAAAGATTGTCGAACGCTATGGAGGCCGCATCTGGGTCGAATCCGAAGGGGCCGGACAAGGTTCCATCTTCTGCTTCACCCTGCCCGGAAGACCAAATGCCTGAAGCCGCTCCTCGAACGATCTCTGTGTTACTGGCAGAGGATAATCCGGGCGACGTATTTCTGGTTCGCGAAGCGCTGCAGCAGCAACCCTTTGAGGCCGAACTCGTCGTAAAGCACGATGGGGAGCAAGCGCTGCTGTATATCGAAAACGTCGATACCGGAGAAGTGCCGTGTCCCGACGTGGTTCTGTTGGATCTGAATCTCCCCAAACGCAACGGAGAATTCTTGCTCGAGCGGATGCGCCAGAGCCCGCTCTGCTCGCAGGTGCCGATCGTTGTTGTGAGTTCCTCGGCGTCCCCGAAGGACCGTGAAACTGCTGCCCGACTGGGCGCCAGCAGTTATTTCCAAAAGCCTTCCGATTACGAGGAATTCATGCGTCTGGGAGGGGTGGTCCGGCAGTTGCTCTCTTCAGTGCGGTAACGTTACCCCGCAATCCGGCAACTCTGTCGTACTTCAGCCGGTCGCGTGCCAAACTTCCTGATGATAGGTCCCCTCATTCGCCCAGATCGAGGCGCCACATTGCTCTTGCCTATCAGGATCTT
>JAFAZU010000178.1 GCA_019239585.1 Acidobacteriaceae bacterium | reverse complement strand
TTTTCTCACAAGATCCGTCACCACTTCATCGCCGAACAGGTTTGTCCAGGAAAGGTCAGCCAGAGAATCTTTGCTGACTGGCTCAGTCACGGGAACCGGTTGCCGGTATTGAGCAGGCGATTGGATCGTGGGGCGTTTGTAATTAGGTCCCACGGCGCAGCCTGTCAGGCAAAGCAGCGTAAGGACAGCAAGAACGGAACGCATTTAATCGCCACCTCCAACAGAAGCGGGTTCGTGTTCAGGACGGGCGGACACTGGCACAGCGGTCTTACGGCGGTGAGCGATACGGTTCACCACTACATAAAGGGCCGGAACAATGAAGACGGCGAGAATTGTGGCTGTGATCATGCCGCTGAAGACAGTCGTGCCGAGAGCCCGCCGCGCGCCCGCGCCCGCGCCGGTAGCAATCACGAGCGGAACCACGCCAAGAATAAAAGCAAAGGACGTCATGAGAATGGGTCTGAGCCGGAGCTGCGCTGCTGTAATAGCAGCGTCCTCGATGGATTTGCCTTCTTCCTGCCGCAGTTTGGCAAATTCGACGATCAGGATGGCATTTTTAGCAGCCAATCCGATCAGCGTGACAATGCCGATCTGCGTGTAAACGTCATAAGCATAGCTGCGCGAGAAGATGCCCAGCAGAGCGCCAAAGATACCAAGCGGGACAGCCAGTATAACGGAGAACGGCGTCGACCAGCTTTCATACAGAGCGGCTAGAAATAGGAATACGAGAACGGCGGCGAGTCCGAAAGTATAGCCTTCCTTGCCTTGAGACAACTTTTCCTGGTAGACCGTGCCAGTCCATTCATAGCCAAAACCATTAGGAAGCTGTTTCGCTAAATCCTCCATGGCGGCGGCAGCTTGCCCGGAACTGTAGCCAGGAGCAGCGCTGCCGAGAATTTTGACGGCGCGGTAGCGGTTGTATCGATAGATCACATCCGGGCCGGTACCAGCCTCCGTATGGACAAGAGTGCTGAGAGGAACCATGTCGCCCTGACCTGTCCTGACATAGAAGCGATTAATGTCGGAGGGTTGCCGCCGGAACTCCGGGTCGGCTTGCAGGTAGACACGCCAGGTCCGTCCGAAGCGGTTGAAGTCATTGACATAGAGACCGCCCAAAAAAGTTTGCAGCGCGTTGTATACGTCCGTGACGGGTATGCCAAGCGTTTCGGCTTTCTCGCGATCAAGATCGACTTTGTATTGAGGAACCGTATTACGGAAAGTGCTAATGACATTCTGCAATTCGGGCCGTTTGCTGGCGGCAGCAACCAGTTCGTCGGTTGCTTGCGCGAGTTGATCGACACTGCCGCCCGAGCGATCCTCCAACATAAATTCAAAGCCGCCGGAAGTGCCGAGACCGAGGATCGGGGGCAACCCAAAGGCGAAAATAAAACCGTCTTTAATGCCGAAGTAACGTCCTTGCACGGATGCCAGGATGTTTTGAAATTGCGTTTGTTTACTCTTCCGCTCGTCCCAGGGGTCCAGAGTGGCAAAAATGGTGCTCACGTTCGAATTGTTCGTAGAAGTCGGAACATCTAATCCGCCTACGACCGACATATCGTGTATGCCGGGAGTAGTTTGCAGGACGTGCTCGACTTGCTTGCTGGTCGCCAGATTTCTTTCTACGGAAGCTCCGTCGGGTAAACGAACCGAAGAGATGAAAACGCCTTGGTCTTCATCGGGCAGAAAGCCGCCGGGCAGGATTTTGAAGAAAGTGCCGGTGCAGACGTAAATGGCTCCGAGAGCGACCAGCGCCAGTAAGGTCTTGCGTATCAGGCCGCGAACGCCGAAAAGATAATGGTTTGTAGTCCACTCAAAGCCCCGGTTAAAGCCGCCAAAGAGGCGGGAGAGCAATCCCTTTGACTTGCCTTTCGGCTTTAGAAGAAGAGCGCTGAGAGCAGGACTCAGCGAAAGGGCGTTAAAGGCAGACAAGAGAACCGACGCGGCAATGGTCAAAGCAAACTGACGATAGATCTGGCCGCTGATTCCGCCGAGAAAAGCAACCGGAACGAAAACCGCGGCAAGGATGCAGGCGATCGCAATAACCGGACCTGAAACTTCATCAAGCGCGTGAATGGTAGCGTCCCGCGGGTTCATGCCGCGATCAATATTGAGTTGAACGGCTTCCACCACGACGATAGCGTCATCCACCACGATTCCAATTGCCAGGACCAAGCCGAACAAGCTTGTAGTATTAATGGAAAAGCCCAAAACCGGAAACAGAGCAAAAGTGCCGATCACCGCAACCGGGACCGTGAGCAGCGGGATCAGCGTGGCGCGCCAATTCTGAAGAAAGACGAAGACGACCACGATGACCAGCAGAATTGCTTCAAAGAGAGTTTGAAGCACTTCACGGATGGAGGTCGTCACGAAGCGGGTCGAGTCGTAAGGAATCGCATACTGGAGTCCGGTGGGGAACTCCTGCTTTGCCTGTTCCATAAACTTGACGATCTGCCGTTGGGTCTCGACAGCGTTCGCGCCGGGAGAAAGATACACGATAATGAAACCCGCCTCACGACCGTTCCAATACGTGAAGCTGCTGTAATCCTGCGCTCCCAACTGAACATGGCCTATGTCGCGCATGCGAAGGAGCGATCCGTCCGGCTGCGCCCTGACAATAATGTCGCCGAACTGCTGAGCGGTGAGCAGGCGGCCGGAAGCGTTCACGGGGTATTGATAATCGGTGCCTCCTGGAATGGGGGGTTGTCCGAGCGATCCTGCGGGATTTTGCCGGTTCTGCGCCTGAATTGCATTGTTAACGTCAGTAGCGGTCAGTCCTAGCTTCGCCATCTTATCCGGATTGACCCAGACACGCATGCTGTAATTCTGCTGGCCTCCGAGAATGGCGTTGCCGACGCCGGGCAGGCTTCCGATTTTGTCAACGAGGTTGATGGTCGCGTAGTTATTCAAAAATAACGAGTCGTACCGGTTATCCGGGGAGGTCAACGCGATAAACAGCAGGAAGGAGGATGAGACCTTTTTTGTGGTGACGCCGACGCGCTGCACTTCGGGCGGCAGGAGCGGAAGCGCCACGCTGACTTTGTTTTGCACCTTAACAGTCGCTATGTCGGGATCGGTCCCGAGTTCAAAGGTGACGTCAATCGTGAGCGTGCCGTTGTTCGAGGCGCGCGCAAAGTAATAGAGCATGCCGTCAAGTCCGGTCAGTTGCTGCTCAATCGGTTGCGAGACGGTCCGCTCCAGGTCAGTAGCGTTGCCACCCTGGTACACGGCGGTGATCTGCACGACGGGAGGCACAACTTCCGGATAGGTAGCGACGGGTAGCGTCGGGATCACAACGGAGCCGAGGATGATAATCACGATTGCGATCACAATCGCGAAAACAGGACGGTCAATAAAAAATCGTGCCATGATTTAGCCTCGCGTTTGCCCGTTCGCAGCGTTGGCTGGAGCTTTATAAGGAGTAGGCTGGAC
>JAFAZU010000065.1 GCA_019239585.1 Acidobacteriaceae bacterium | reverse complement strand
TCTCCTACGGCAAAGGACGCTTTGGCCGCCTCCCGTCGCTTGACAATGCGCTCTCGTAATCCTCTCTTTTGTAATTCAAGAGCACGGTAATGGCAGTACGGATTGTTACCCGGTCGTCCCAGCAATGAATGAGAAGTCCAGGTGCATCCTCCCCGGCAAACATCTGCGTAATAGCACGAGCGGCAGAATCCCCAAAGATCCTCAACGGAACGCAAGCGGCCAAAATGGATTTCCTGGCTTGTATTCCAGATGTCCTTTAGGCTGATATCACACACGTTTCCGCCCGCATACCCGACGGTGGGCAACGAAGGGCAACCTTTTACCGTGCCGTCAGCTTCGAGCGCAAGAACCGTATGGCCCGCGCTGCACCCTGCCCAGTGGATTCGCTCATCACCGAAACCGCGCCACAGGTGTTCATACGGACCGTAATAGCCGATGTTATTGCCAACTACCATCAATAACCCGCGTTCCAAACCCTGCGAGTACAATTTAGCCAGGAGCGGCATCAACTCCAGCAGCCGGTAAGGTTGCAGGAGCAAGTTGTCGTGGTCAACGGCATTCCCCATGGCTACCGTGAGCTGAATTTGCCACTGTTTGACCCCGAGATCGATTAATATTTCCATCAGCTCGGGAAGATCATCCATAGTCTCTGCGCCGATCTGCGTGTTAACGCTGAAGTTCAGTCCAGCTTGCCTGACGCGCTTCAACGTATCCACGGCACGCGAAAATGATCCCGCCACGCCTCGCACTCGGTCATGTAGCGGCTGCAACCCGTCCAGGGAGACGCCTACTCCCTGCAAACCGGCGTCGACAGCCGCTGCTAGGCGCTTTGGCGTCAAGTTGCGGCCCCCTGTCTGTATCGCGCAGTAGATATCATGCGAACGAATAGCGCGAACAATTTCAGTCCAATCGTTACGCAAATAGGCCTCTCCTCCAATTAACGAGATTTCGCGTGTTCCTAATTGGGCGAGATGCTCCACGACCTGCAAACATTCAGCAGTCGATAGTTCGCCAGGCCGTTTTCTTCCCGCTCGCGACCCGCAATGCATGCATTTCAGGTCGCAAGCGAGAGTAATCTCCCATACAACGTGTACGGGAATGAACGAGCGGTAATCTTCCTCAGTTCGCGTGCGCGCGGAAGTAGGCACTTTTACTCCTTCTGTTCAGCTCTCGCAATCTCAACTTGCAAGGCGGCCAGAGCTGAACGTATATCTCCCCATTCATTGAGATAAGCTTCTGCTTGCTGAGCCACTTCCTTCATGTGGGCTAAGTCGCCTCGCGCAATAGCCTGCTGGATCGCTACGCCGTAAGGTGGAACTGCTTCTCCGTGTTTGGCCATGTGATTTCCTTACTTTTGTTTATGCTCCAGCTTTGCTATTTCAATCTTGAGATGTTCGAGTGAGGCGCGCACATCTCCCCACTCTTTCAAGTGCTCTTCCGCCTGCTGAGCCACTTTCTTCATTTCCTGCAGGTTGCCGCTCGCGATAGCTCGCTGCATTACCACGCCATAAAGCACAACATGTTGCATAATTGATCTCCTTATCTGTTCTTTTGTCCATGTTCGAGCCGCGCAATTTCAATTTTGAGAACCTCAAGCGCAGCACGTAAATCGCCCCATTCATTTAATTGCCGCTCTGCTTCTCTTGCGACGGCCTTCATATGTTGCAGATCCCCGCCCACGACCGCATCGTGAATCGTGGGAGCGTACATCACATGGACTGTACCATGCCTGGAGCCCACCTCAGGTGCAATCTCAGGGCGTATTCCGCGCCCCACTTCGGGCGCCATCTCTTGAATTGGACCGGGTCCGCGATGCCCGACGGTTGGCGCCACTTCCGGATGAACCTTATGGACATCAGGCGCCATCTCCTTAATCGGGCCTTGACGGTGTGCTTCAGGGGCAACCTCGGTGATGGTGCCTGGTCCCTCTCGCTTAGAGCGCTCTTGCTCTGGAGCCACCTCCGGATGCGGTCGATGGCTGGATGTGGTTTCCTTACCTTGCTTTTCGCCGGGTGTGACGCCGGGCTTCGATTCAGGCGTTTTGCCTTTTTTCTCTTCAGGGTCTTTCATTGTGTTCTCCAGAATGTGATTTTGCTGCTTTACTTCTTTACTCAAAGTGTGAAAACAACTCCAATGCGGCCATCAAGGAGTGCTGTACAAAATCCGTCCGAACCTCGCTTGTTGTTAAACTCGCGCGCAAACCGCCCGAGGCGTAACCTCCATTGGGTAAAACACTGTCCTGTTCTGGCCAAAAAACTAGCGAACGAAGGAACTGAAATCCCTCTTGGCAGGAACTCAGGTACCTTTTATACCGATATTTGTCATCTACTTGCCGCGCCAAGTCAGCGGCTGCGGACAACCCTTCCAGGTAGAGCGCTGTCGTGTACCCTGGTCCGTCCGTCTGCTGCATGGTAATAAAGCCTCCATTTTTCCGAAGCTGAAACTGCAAAATCCAATCACCGATTTCGAATACCAGATCGCGCCACGCTGGATTTTTTGTAGCCTCCCACCAGCGTCGTCCTGCCTGCATCAGCCATGACACTTGCCCGAAATCGCGCTTGTATTGATAACGATGACGGTAAAACTGTAGAACGCGAAGAAGCTTCTCAGAGTCCGGCGGCATAGTCTCATTCGAAGCGGCAACGGCTAGCGCGAGCAAAACCTGTCCCGGAAAGTAGTCCTGGTATTCATCACGTACGTTTGCGCCATGAAGGTGGGTAGCAATCCGGCCATGTCTATCGATCCGCGACCAAAGTGTATGGACAATTGAGAGTGCTATCGCGTGCCGGGCATCATCGATCGGTAGTTCCATTAAAGCTAACAGAGTAAAAGCCAATTCGGATACTGAAGAAGGCTCTTCTTCAGCGCGAAGCCAAAGTTCACCGTCTTCTTCGCAAGCCAAGTCAAGGTGAAACTTCAACGCTCTATGGGAGGCTAAAGCCAGATCTGACCGCTTCAGCAATCGAGTTGCACGAGTTAAGGCCCACGCTGCATGCGCAGAGCGGGGCAAACCTCCGCCTCCGTAGCGGTAATTCCGAATGGGGTCGTAAACGAAGTAGAAGCTGCCGTCCTCCCGTTGATTACGGAGAAGATACCCGCAATGCTGTTCGATAAGCTCCTGCACGTTTTCCGTAAAAGAAACGCGCTTTGCAGGCTTACGGAATCCACTCTCTGTGAGATCGCAGTCTCGCCAGTCAGCCAGCCAGGTCGCGCAATCATAACGAATCCATTCAAAAGGCGGTCCTGTAATCCCGGCCTTTTCAATTACCTCATGCACAAAGCTGAGACGATCTAAGTTGTGAGTTACCGCCACAAACGGCAGAAGCAAACCGATGCGCTCGTCCTGGCGGACAGCCAGCGCCTGATCGGCCAGACGGAATCGCGTGCTGACCTCCTCCGGCGTCATCCTTCTCAAGAAAAGTCGATTA
>JAFAZU010000018.1 GCA_019239585.1 Acidobacteriaceae bacterium | reverse complement strand
GCGCTGGAGAACCCGCGCGCCTTCTACGATCTTTTGTTTCAAGCCAGTTCCGCCTCCGCACTCGAGATGGCCGCTCATCCGGAACGGCTCGGCGCCGAAATCGGCATGATCGGCATTCTTCATACTTGGGGGCAGAACCTGTTGCTGAACCCTCATTCATAATGCGTGTCATTATCATTTTGTTGATTTGCAAGGAACAACTCTGGTTGAGTTTCCGTGCGACCCCCGGGCAAAAGGAGCTTGCCGGTCCGACGGAGGTGATCCAGGATACTGCGAACCGGCTCCGCCTCCAGAGCGCAGCGACGAATGTGCCACGGAGCACGAGGCGCGACTTGCTCGCGGTCGAGTAGTCCTGTTTCCACTAACCGTTCCAGCGAACGGTGACTCACCCTGCACAGCCGTGCCGCTTCGTTCAAACTGACTGTCTCCGGGTCGGGCAACGCGCGTTTCTGCCCCGCGATGGCGTGGTTCTTCCGCGCCGTGGCCACCCGATTCTGGTTCCAGCGATTCCCTTTGCCGGTCGTATGACCCAGTCGGTTCAAGACGGAGGCAATCTGGTCATCGCCGTGGCGGACCGCCATGCGGCGAATAATATCCAACGCTTCGAGAGAAGTCGCGGTTTCCGTGGCCGAACGAGGACGATCCATCTCCAGTTGCGTATGCACACCGCCTTTCCAATGAAGCGTGAGGTGCAGCGTTTTTTTCTCGAGGTCTGTGCGCACGATGATCTCTTCGAGGGCGGTTTGAAAGATCATTTTCTTCAGGGCGGGCGGACAAGCATCGCTTCGCCACACAGCGGCAAAGTTCTCACCCATCGAGAAAATGCTGGCTTCCTCTTCCGGAGAGAGCGTACGCCGTTGGCCCGCTAACCCAGCCAGCTGTTGCCGCACCAGTTCGATCTCTTCCAGCCTTTCGTTCCACCGTCGTTCGAGTTCGGCCGCTGCCAACCGATGGCGGGCATCGACCACGTCATATTGTTCAAAGGCGCGTTGGGCTTCATACTCCAGTTGTTCGAGTTTGCGGGCCAGAGCCGCCCGTTGCGCGGTCTCTCCGGCACAAAGGTCTTCGATGGCTTTGAGACTCGCGGCCACGCCCAGCGGAGAAATCACTTGTAACAACACGTCACTGATCCGGCGATCCACCAGGGAACCTCCAAAGCCGAGACAGTACTGCCCGCCGTCATCGTAGTCGCCTTTGCACAGATAACGCGCATGGGTGCCGGTTCCACCCCAGTAACGCACATGCAGCTTGCGGCCGCAATGACCGCAGCGCAACAGTCCAACGAGCAAGCCCTGTCCTGCACGGATCGCCGTCATGGCCTCATCTGCCTCCCAGTGGACCGAGTTGCGCTGTCGCATGCGTTGGTTTTCCTGGTAGGTGGCCCAATCAATATACCCCACATGATGGTCGGCGAGAAAGACACGACACTGTTCCGGCGGGCGATACGCGCCTTGGCGTTTTTGAAGTCGGCCCTCCACCAGAGAGGTCTCCATCGGGCGTCTTCCCCACACGTAAGCCCCAGCATAAAACGGATTGCGCAAAATGTCGGCCACGAGGCTCTGGGAGGGAACCTTCCAGACCAGGCGGGTGCCCCGAATGGGGTTCGCCGGCAGTTCCACCTCGTGATCCCGAAACCACTGAAAGGTTTGGCGCACGCTCCAGAGCTCGCGAAATTTACTGAATACCAGCTGGATCGCTTCGCGAACTCGCTGGTCTGGATGCAACACAATCTGGCCCATTCCGTCCTTGGCATAACCAACGGGAAGCCGTTTGAATAGCTCACCACGACGTGCCTTGGATTCTTGTCCGGCGTGCAACCGTTGTCGGAGCACCTTGAGCTCCACCACACTCAGCGTTCCCTTAATCCCCAGAACCAGTTGGTCATCCAGGTAATTCAAATCGTAGACCTGCTGTTCATCGCCGATGAGCGTTCCAAAGATCTGGCAGACCTCCAGGAGCCGACACCAATCTTTATCGGTGCGTGACAAGCGGGAGACTTCCCGGCTGGCAACAATCCCTACCTCGCCTAGAGCCACCGAGCTCAGGACGCGCTCGAATCCTTCCCGCGCCGCGGAAGCCATCGCGGCGCTGCAACCCAGATCGCTCTGGATGATTTCGATCTCCTGCCAGCCCAGGCCACGAATCCGCTCGGCCATCTCATACTGCAGGCGCTGGCTTTCCAGGTTCTGCCGGACCTGCTTTTCGCTGGACTGCCGTAAATAGATGAGGGCCTTCCGCGCCAGGTGTTCCGGTTTGATCTTGGGATGAGAAAGGGGTTCGTTCATCGGTTCTCCTTGCTTGGTTTTGCAGAACGATCACCAGCAGGCGAGCCATGAGGTCGATCAGTTCGACCCGGGTTGTCTCCTCGACGGGCACGAGTTCCTCTTCGCTTCGAGTCAGGCTGAGGAGTGACAGCTGTCGCATGATGACCTTCCTTGTCTCCGTCCAGGGACGGTGGCCGCAGCTTATCGTGAGAACCGGAGGCAGTCTGGTGCGGCAGCAGCAAGGCGAGTTGCAAAAGTGATTCCCGGTGGAGCGTTGCGTGCGGGAGGATCGGAACGTGAGCCGAGACCGGGGTGAGCATCCACACGGGGATTTTCAGCCGTTTGCCTGCCGGATCGATCACAGAGACCGCGCCGTCGCCCCGTTGGGGCCGACGAAGGACGCGTAAGCGGTACCCATATAAGGGATGAAAGGGATAGAAGACCTGAACGTGCGTGGTGTCCGCACTCAGGGTATTGTGCGTGACGATGGCTCCATCCCCATCTCCACTGTCTCGTGCCCGTGGGCGGCCTCTCACCCGACCACCGTCGCTGGGTACGATCCCGGTATCGTTTTTTTCTCCCAGCCGGTGTTCTCAAGAAAGTCTTCCGAGGCAAGTTTCTCGAGGGACTCAAGCGTGCGTATCGTAGGCACAAGCTCAGTCTTGGCGGTGCGACCGCCCCC
>JAFAZU010000741.1 GCA_019239585.1 Acidobacteriaceae bacterium | reverse complement strand
TCTCTCAATCATCATTCCAGCCTCGGCCATGACAGCGCAGGCGAGATTGCCCTACATGGAAGGATTGTTTCTGACCCTGGGAGTTGTGCTGGCGGTTGTTTCGATTGTCACTCTGCTGTTAAAGGATGTTGACGTTCGGACCAGTTTTCAGGCTGTGGCGGTGCCTACAGGGCCGCGCTGGTTTTCTCCCGGAGTGCTGATGGGTTTTATTGCTATTTTTCTGACCTTGGGTATCGAGGCTGGGCTGTTTGGTTTTTTCCGGAACTTTGTGGAAGATCCGGCGATTGCCGGTTTTTCAGCACGCCAGTCGCAGATGGCGTTCACGATATATCTAGCTGTTTTTGCTTTGGGGCGGCTCCTCGCTTCACGGTTGCAAAGGCGCGTGCATCCCGCCTTGCATTTGTTGATTCATCTGGCGGGAGCGTTATTGTGTCTTACGATAATGCTCCTGACAAAGGGAATGTGGGCAGTGGCGGCGCTGATGGCGCTCGGGTTTTTCGTTTCGATTCTATTTCCTACCTTGTATGCGCTGGCGATTGAGAATCAGGGCGAACGCACCGGGCAGGTTTCGGGGCTGCTGACGATGGGCTTTGCGGGATGCTCGCTGATCCCCGTCGTGCAGGGTAAATTGGCTGACTCCATTGGGCTGCAGTATTCCTATGTGCTCGGCTTTGCCGCTTATGGATTTACCGCAGTCCATGCGCTCCGGTTATTCGTGCAACAGCGCTCCCGCGGAAGTGAAGTCGCGGCATGATTACGCAATGGCATCGTTTTGCGATCCGTTGGCAGGGCGGCCGGGAGCATGAGGACCCGCTGGCCGTTCGTCCCCTGGTCCGTTTTCAACACAAGTCGGGAGCGGAACGTATTGCGGAGGCATTCTGGAATGGCGGACGCACTTGGGAGGTGCGCTTTTCGCCGGATCTTTCGGGAAGGTGGGTTTACCAATTGCAGTGTGCGGAAGGCCCGGCACTCGATAGACAGAGCGGCTCGTTCGAGTGCGGCACGGCTGAGACAAACAACCCGCTGCACCGGGTGGTGGCGTTTGCGTCCCTGTCCCGAGATGGTGATGGATCAACCCGGGTTAGCGGACCCGAACCGTTTTATTTTAGCCGTACGAAGCGAAGATGGCGATTTGGCGCTGGTCTACCTTCCCGAGGGCGGCGAGCCAATGCTGCGTTTGGAGTTGCTGCGACCTGGCTTGCAGCACCGTGTATTTGATCCGGCTACGGGCGCACCGGCTGAGATCTCCGGGCCGAGCGACCGGGTCATCATTTTTGGAGACTAACTCAATGAAAATGACCAGACGGACGGTTTGCGGTCTGCTGGCTTCGGCTTCGCTCAAGGTCGCTCTTTCGCAAGGGCGCAAGCGCATTGCCTTAGTGATCCGGCCCGCGAGGATTCATCTGGAAACTGGAGACGTGAGTTACCGGTTCAGTAAGCAGGGTGGTCTCTGGGCGTTCGATTCCGTTTGGGCTCGCGGGAAGAAAACCGCGCTTCCGCTTTCGCGTGGTGACAGCTTCTTTCTGAACGGCGGAGAGGCGAGAGACTTTGCCGTCGTGATAAGTTCTTCCGAGCGGAAGGAGATCCGGTTTACGGGAATGAATGGCGCGAAAGTGACCTTTGGGGTGGATATTCATCACCTGCTGCCGCGAATTGACATTTCAATTACTGGAATTGTTGCGCCGACCTGTACATGGCGCACTGTCATGGCGGCACGAGATCAGCAGGGAGCCTGGGTGACGCGCGGCGAGGCAGGAACGGATGCAGAGTCGCGCGAGGTGTTCATTGACGGTTCAGGGCGCCTCGTGTTTGGCCATAGTCGCGCTGGTGATCTGGATGCCGCTTATGTCCTGCAAGCTGAGGTAAATGACAACGTCAACCGACGCGGCAAGACATCCCAGCCGTCCGATACGTTGTTTAAGAGCGGTCGTCGGGAAACGCCGGACGGCTTCTTCGGATATTGGCAGATTCGTATCGGGCCGGAGCAGCCCAAGAAGTTTGGCATTGTGTTTGACCGCGACCTGGGCGGCCGGATGCATGACGTGTGCGAACGCTATTATGCCGATGCGGTGGATTCACAAGTTGATCTCGCTTCGGCGACGAACGGCTATGATCCGCACCTTGCCTTGGAACGGATGCCGCTTCGGCTCTCCTGTCCGGAATCGTTGATTCCCGGCTATAGCTGGCATATGGAAGAGTACTTTCCGGGTTATGCCAAGGCGTCTTACCCGTATGGCGAGGATTCGGGCATTCAAACGGCTGCGTTCCTTGCTTATGAGGGTCACGCCACGGGCCGGGATTGGGAAAAATATTTTGGCGAGTATGTCATGAGCCAATTGCCGCTCTGGGGCGAGGCCGACGGCAAGGGATTCTTTACGCGCAGGCCGGGAGGCTGGACGCGCTGGGCATACAACACCGATTATGTAACTATTTTCCCGCTGATGGAGGGCGGCAACTGGACCGACTCCGAGCATATCTACCGTACGGCTGTTCTGCTTGGCGACCCTGAATTAAAGGAGCGGGCGCTTGGTTTGATGCGACATGACGTGCTGGTGAAACTCAATCTGGAGCGGATGACATTCCCGCCGTGCTGGAATCCTCTGACTGGTAAGTTGCAGGACCATCGTGATGATTAGGAGACGACTGCCGCGCTCGGCTACTGCGCTGAAGTTTCTTCCGAAGTTCTGTATCACGAAACGCAGGACGAGAAATTTCTCCAAATTGCTGACCACATTACAGACTGGCTGGCGGCTCAGTGGGGATCGGAAGTTCGCATGAACTTTCTTCACCTGAAGGTGAACACATTCCACTGCTTCATGGGACCGCTAGTCCGCGCTCTAATGCATCGGTACGAGCGTTCGCAAAACTCAAAATTCCTGGACATTGCGCAGGATCTAGCCTGGGTAATGATCCTGACATTAGGAACAACTGCGCATAGAGACCCTGCCGGACGTTTATTTACTGGTGTGACCTGTGTGGGCGTGCGCGGCTGCGTGGATTATGATTGCGCGCCGAATCTTTGCCATGAGAAAGATCTGCCGTTTCTGGAGATCATGGGCGCGCTGCTGCCGCATGTCAATGGTTCCGGTTACGCCAAGTTTCTTGCTATGCAGAAGGTGGCGCTGCCACGCGACAGTTGGAAAGACGCTTTTCATATACAGGAGCAGCGCGACCTGAATCTCCGCACTAATTACGACAATTATGCACGCGGCATGGCAAATTTAGCATTCGCGCTTAATCGCGGCAGCGATCCTCTCGTTGCAATCTATGAGAGACTGATCCCGGCGCGAGATCCGCAGGTGAGAACTTGCCGGGACAGCGTGCTCGCCAATGGCACGGTCACGGATCGGGAGACCCAGGTGCAGGTGAGATT
>JAFAZU010000731.1 GCA_019239585.1 Acidobacteriaceae bacterium | reverse complement strand
CGAAACGGTGGGAACTTTGTTCCACCGCGTCCCTCCTCATCCGCAAGCGCCACAGCTCCGCCCCGATCCCGACGGTTTTCTATGGTTAGAGCCGCAAGCCTTCATCGCTGCTGTCGCACCGGATGCTTCCCTGGAAGAAGCGGTGCTGATGTACGCCACACAAAAACCTATTGCTCTGAAGTGCCTGGGCGAAGCTATGACAGAGCCGGCCTGGAAGCAAAAACCCTCCTGGTTTCTCCTGGCAGAAAATGACCGCATGATCTCTCCGTCAACACAACGCTTCATGGCGGAGCGGATCGGTGCTCGTATTCACGCCCTCGATGTGGATCACACGCCTCTTGCTTCTGCACCGGAAACGGTGGTGCGCATTATTGCGGAGGCCGCAGATGCGAGCGTTTGAGAACCAACGCGTGCTGTTGACCGGCTCCGGGCGCGGCATTGGGTAAGCGATTGCCACGCGTTTCGCCGTAAGAGGGAGCACGCCTCCAACTCGTGGCGCGCACACAGGAGGAACTCGACCGGACCCGCATGGAGCTGTTGCAATTCACACCGGAGGTCTGGGCAAGGTCCCTCAACCTCCTCCTTCCCGATTCGGCACAGCAACTGGCAACCGAAGCAGCAGACCGCTGGGGCGGGCTCGATATTCTCGTCACCAATGCCGGAGCGGGCGCGCCGGGTAACTTCCTCGATTTAGATAATTCCACTTGAGGCACCATCGTGGACGTGAATGATAGCCAGAACAAAGGGATCTGATGAAACAGGAGTAGACCTCTGTACAGGTAAGGGGTTTAGTATTGCCTCGATTTGACTATTGCCCTTCGCGCTATGATTCTTCGTCGTTAACTTGTCGATGCCGTTTGAAAGCTGCCTCACGGATCTTCAGCTGCTGTCCTAACCCCCCGCGTTTTTCTGCTTTTAAAGAGCGAAGAAGGTTGTTGATTTCCGATCTCCGTTCGTATAAAGCTCTCAGCGTCTCATCGAGGACGGTCTCGAAAGAGGACTGAGCGGTTTGTCTAACCGTTTGCTTGGCCCGCGCATTCATATATTTGATCGCCCGCCGTTTGCTTCGCTATTCTCCAGGCTTGGCAGAGCAATTCCAATTGCCCGTTCTCCATGGATATTAATAAAGAGTCGCAAGCTTTCCTCGCCGCCGAAATCCAGATAAAATTCACCCAAATCATTTGTTTTGGTTTTCCGTATTAAACTACCAAAACTTAACAGCACGATATCAACGCCATCAGGCGCTGTTTTCGAATGGTCAGAGTTAAACACTTGTCCGGTCAGGGACACTCGTTTTCGGACAGCATCAGATTCTAATTGCAGATCAATAACATACGGCGTAGCTTCCACCGTGATTTGACGGCTGGACTTAGCCGAAGACCGCACCCCGGCCAAAGTTGGCTCCTGCAAACTGTCAAACAGTACATGTGCAAACTCGGCCACGGTAAGCATCCACTTCCACGGCTTTTGGGGAGTATATGCCTTCTTAACAGCTTCGATGGCGGCCTCTGAAGGCCGATACTCCCGCTCACGAGGTAACGACTCCAGGATGGCACTCCATAGCTGCAAAGCTGACCTGCACTCGCTGCAGTTCCCGTCGAGAGAAGCTTGCATCAGTGCGGTTTTGGCTGGCGGCAGCAGCCCGCGGGTGAAATCCACCCACTCGTCCGCTGAAAAATGGCTCATTCTTTTTACCTGCGCGCTGGGGACAAAACCCTTTACGCGTTATCTCTTAAGGGCGCGCCGCAACCGGAAAAGTACAACCATTTACCGAAAATTTGTGACAGCTACTTACAACGCGGAGGTCCTGCCGATCAGTTTGAAGGGCGCCCAATGATAAGGATGAGGATAGCGTTCGCGCATTTTTACCGTAGCAGCTTGATGGGCGTCAATTTTCCTCTGTTTGGTTTGCAGCTGAAAGTAGAACTCTTTCATGAACTCAGACGTGCTTCGATCATCAACGTCCCATAAGGACAGCAACAAGGAACGTGCTCCTGCATAGAGCAGGCCGCGCGTCAGCCCAAGCAACTCATCACCCTCTTCGACAACGTTCATACCGGTGACGCAACCACTTAACGTCAATAGTTCAACCGGCAGATTCATTCGGTAAAGGTCGTACAGATTTACGTAAGAATCTGCGAGCCGGATGGCTGAAAACATTGGGCTGTCCTGTCGGAAAAGGCCGTGGCTTGCGATATGAATCAATCGGCTGCTATATCCTTTTTCCCTTAAGGCCTGCTCGGTCGCTTCGGGTCCGAACAGGACTTGCGGTTCGGGCGCCACGGCTGCGACGGCCTCAACTTCTTCTCGAATAAATGGTGTTTTCGGGTCATCCACTCCTAAAATCAGCGATGACATGCCGCAAACCTCCGGTCGGACGTGAGGGTGAGCAAAGATGCTGGCGCTCGGCGCATAACAAATTCTGAACTGATCGATCAAGTAACGCTGGCCATCAAACAGCGCATGAAAAGGCAAAGCGTGCAGAGGCCCGTAAGGAACAATCACCAGATCCTGTGCTGAAAGTAAACTCCGAAGCGGGGCAATCAGCTTTTCGTAGAGCGCTCGCAAATGAGAATGAACTGATTTCAGGAGAGTCTCCCCGAACCGCTCCCTGTAGTTGGAATTGAGATGAGACTTCGAAAGTTGAAACTTGAGTAGTCGGAAACTGTGCGCGATGTCCTCAGAAAGAGCAACGCAGATGAACTTCACCGTTTCATGAGTTACTACAGCGGCATAAACTTTCTCGTCAATAGAGAAGTACTCGATAAGCGCCATATCGGAGCCAAGCGCCGCGCGAATTTGGGCCATTGTCGCAGTACTGGAATGTCGCAATGCCGCGCCCACGCTTGCAGATGGTGGCGCTTCGAGCAGGACCCGCAGAAGCTCGCGTTCGCGCTCTTTGGCCTGCGACACCAGAATCTGAGCTTGTTGGGCGGAGAGTCCAGTTTGGGAAAGCTGCTCGCGTTCGATCCGGTGATAGTACCAGTTCAGCTCTTTTCTCAATTCACGAGCCTGCCGATCCGTTTGGCTTTCCTGGAATTCGTCCTTCCCTAGCTGCGGCCCGCCAATCATTAAATCGCGCAAAGTACGGGATTTGGCAGCTTCCACATGTAAGAACGTCTCTTCCGCCGAACATTCGCCACGATTTAAACAGAGCTGAATCATGCGCTCATAAACCTCCAACCGGTTGCGCATGAAACCAATTTTCAGCTCTTCTTTTTGGAGGCTGCTTCGCAGTGCTTCCAAGGCGTCCTGGGAGGTTTTGTAAGCATCATACGCCTGTTCCGGCCTTCCCAGTGCCTCATAGATCCGGCCTTGCAGGTATTGAGCTTGGTAGAACAGCGTTGGCGAGTCTAGAGTTTCTAGAACGTGCAACGCCTCCTGGCAATGGCGGGCAGCTTCCTCAACTTCGCCAGTCCGGAGATAGATCCGGGTCAGTAACAGTAAGCAGAGGACATATTTGCTGGGAATATGGGCAGAGCGAAAGAAATCCGAGGCCGCTGTACAAAAACTACAGGCCTCGGAAAATTCGTTCCGGTCAGCAAGCACCAGTGCCTGGTAAAGATCTATCAGATATGCCCAAACCTGGTTGTTTTCACCGCTGATGATCTCCTTCGCTTGCGCAAATAGCTTCAGCGCCCGGCTTGAATCGCCTTGCAGATTTACGGCAATGGCAAGGTTTGTGAGTGACCTTACTGACTCGTAGCCCATGCCTAGTTTCTGAAAATGTTCGAAGCTGTCATGTGCCATTTCGAAAGCTTCCGCCACGAGCCTTAACTCCAGATAAATTTCAGACTGGTCCAGGTCGCACAGGCTGAGGTGATACGTGTCCTCATTTTTTCGGCATATTTCACGCGCGGACCGCAAAATTTCCAGTGCCTTTGTGTAGTCGCCGCGAAGGTAGTGCAGACCAGCAATGTTGTAATCAGCTTGCGCCATCAAGAGCGGCATTTCATGCTGCCTGCAGAACTCGCGGACGCGCTCGTAAGTCTTCAGCGCTTCCGGGTAGTCATCGAGCGCGATCAAACAAACGGCCATGTTATGCAGAGCCACGCCAACACCTTCCATATCTTTGTATGGAAGAAGTTCACGGTAGGCCCGTTCGTACGCAGGGAGCGCATCAACGAAACGGTTCTGGCGGTGGTAAATGTTTGCTACGTTGATTTCGAGACGGGCCACTCGCCAAGCCTCGCCGAGGGCAGTAAAGATATCACGGGCCCGTGCAGCGACGGCGAACGCCTGATCGTACTCGCCCAATAAGGTGAGCGACTGGATCGAACTGCTGAGGGTGCGCCCAACCTCGTCCATTTTGCCAATCTGCTCAAAGAGGACCGCCGCCCTCTCAAACAGATCAACAGCGGACCTGCAGTCCCCCATAAACCACAAAGCGTTTGCTTTCGCGCGCAGACCACGGGCCAGCGCCTCGTCGTTCTCCAGCTCTCCGGCAATTATCAGCGCCGCCTCCGCCAGCGTCAGCGCCTTCGGCACATCAACCCTCACGGAGACGCGGACGGCTTCTGCAAGCTTTTCGACTATGTGAAGCTGTAATAATTGAGGAGCCTGCGACAGGAAAGCTTTGCGGCTCGCCTCATCGTGCAAGTGACCGAGTTGATCGCAAAGGTCTTGAATCCCTTGTTCCATCAATAATCAGCAAATCCCTTTTTTTCGAGTGCTCGGCGCAGTTTTTCTAAACAGCGCATCCGGGTGGCCCCGATTGATCC
>JAFAZU010000712.1 GCA_019239585.1 Acidobacteriaceae bacterium | reverse complement strand
CTTGAAAACAGCGCGCTGACGTGCCGTCATACGGGCCGCCGGTGTGACAGGATAGTTCTTCTCAACAGAGGACATGCGGGAAACAGCGCTCCCACCGTGGCCTGTTTTGGGGAACGCCTGTGCGCAGACTAGCATCCGGCGAAGAACGCTGACACTCATTTCTGAAGATGCGCCATCGAGCTGAATCCGCTCCAGCGTTCTGTTGGCCAGCCATACGGAAAGGGTTCCAACCGTTTTTTAAGCAGGAAGAGGGACGGCTTCATCCCGCCCGAGCCTTCCCGCGCACCAAAGCGACCAGTTCCTCCGCGCTCGGCAGACGCCCGGCCTGTTTCTTGGAGTAGATTGGTTCGCCGTTGAGCAGAACCTGTAAAGAGCCGGGAGCGCCGGCCCGCACTCGAACCGGAGTTCCAAGTTCCTGTTCGAGATGTTGTTTGAGGCGCACGGCCTCCGCTTTGAGGTCGCTTCAAAAGAAGCAGCGTTTGATCTCCACCGTCATGTTCTTCATCATATGACGTCGACTCCGTGGCGGCGCGCCTGGTCGCGCGACGATTGAGGGCGCATCCGGCTTTCGGCGCTTTTTCCGCAAAGTATCATATTGCAGTAGGATAGTTTGTATGCCGCGCGGCAATCCATCACCGAAGCTTGCGATTACAATCGACCCTGAAGTTCACGAAAAAATTCTTGCGGCGGCTGCCCGCGACGGGGTGAGCGTCTCAGCCTGGATGACGGGCGCGGCCCGTGAAGCATTGCAGCGGCGGGCTGGTTTGGCGGCGATCGCCGAGTGGGAAAAGCAGCACGGACCCTTCAGCGCAGAAGAGATGGATGCAGCTCGCCGTAGCGTGCGGGCGCAACTGCGAACGCCGCGAACGGTACGGCGTCCGGCGTGAGCACCGTTGTCTACGACGCTGCCGTTCTCGTGGCGGCGGATCGGAATGACCGGCGGACCTGGGCAGAACACAAGGCGCGTTTGGAACTTGGCATTGTTCCGTCGGTCCCTGCGCCGGTCGTCGCCCAGGTCAGCCGGTCGCCGCAACAAGCTCAACTCCGGCGCTTCTTGACCGGGTGCGCGGTCGTTCCTCTTGGCGAGAGCGAGGCGCACGAAGCAGGACGGCTGCTGGGCAAGACGGGAACTGCGGATGTGGTTGACGCCGTTGTGGTGACGATAGCCCTTCGCCGGAAAGCGACAATTCTCACAAGCGACCCGGACGATATAAAACGGCTTGTCAGGGCTTCTGGAAGCGAAGTCGCTGTGGTCTCTGTCTGAGTATCGGGCCGCACCCCACAAGCGGACCGTCTCGTAGCTGACGACCACGCCGCGTGCGGCCAACCGTTGCTCGATGTCGCGGAACGAGAGCGCGAATCTAAGAAAGCCACGACATACCAGATGATCTCGGGTGGAAGCCGGTGGCGCTTGTAAGAGGGAATCAAACTCGCTCCAGTATCCACCAGCTTGCTTGCTTAATTTGTCAATACCTGCACCATGCATGCTACGGTTAGAAACCTGTATCATACAGTTTGGAGGATCCGTGTTATGCTTTCACGGAAACTTGCTTTATGGTTCCGCCTGCTTGTTGTGGCTGGATGTGGCATCGTACCGCTGCAAGCAGCTCTGCAAGTACAACTCGCCTCTTTAACGGATACTAGTCAACCGGTGGGGGTACAAAGCTCCTGGCAGGCCGTCTCTACGGGGGCTGTTCAGCCGCAGTACCGTTTCGAACTAGTGGACGGCCAGGGCGCTACCAGTCTGCTACGGGATTATGCTTCGTACTCCGCGCGTCTCGACTGGACCCCCATCGAAGAAGGCACTTACTTGGTCCGGGTGACTGCTCTCGATCCAGCAAGTGGCGAAACGGCAGTCGCGACGGCGTCGTATCAAGCCGCCTCGCGTGTCGGTGCGGACCTCCAGCCCGTGGTAAGTATCACTCCGCACCCCTTAGTACTGCTGTACAGCGCACCGCCTTGTGAGGTTGGCTGGAGCGTGCGCGTGGTATTCGCTCCCGCGGACGCCCCTAACGACCAGCAGGCTACGCCCTTACGGCCTTGCACATCCGACCGCAGCACCAACTTCTATTTGGCGGGTCTTCTGCCGGAGACTTCATACATCGCCTCTCAGCAGATTGTTATCGGTACTTTTCTTGTGCAGACGGGTCCTGCTATCACCTTCACGAGCGGCAGTTTAAATCTGACTTTCAACTCCGCCGCGGCGCTGCCCGCTCCAACGGCTCAGATCAATGCTCCTGAGCCTTTGCTACTCGATAATGGAGGGACGGCTAGGAACTTGGCAGGCCAGATTGTGTGGTACCAACTTAGCTCCGAAGGGCCGTTGACCAGCGCACCCGTACGCCCGGTCGATGGCGGTACATTTCTCAGCAATACGTCGGCTGTTCCAGGCTACGAAGACAAAATTCTACGCGAGTACGATTTGGTGGGCAACGTCCTGCACGAGACCAATCTGGACCGGGTGCAAGCCGTCCTGGGGTCCAATTATCCTCGGCTGACCTCATTCCATCATGAGGTACTGCGTCTACCTAACGGCTACACGGCGGCGCTCGCCTCCGTTGAACAAATCTTCTCTGACGTGCAAGGACTCTCCGGGCCCGTGGATCTGATTGGCTCTGGCATTGTGGTGCTGGATCAGAACTGGCAAGCGGTTTGGGCTTGGAATCCCTTTGATCACCTTGATGTGAACCGGAAAGCGGTACTCGGGGAAACCTGTATGACAGGACAGCCTGGTTGCCCGATCAACGTGCTGCTAGCTCCAATAGCTCAGGACTGGATGCATGCGAACTCACTTTGGCGTACCGACGACGGTAATCTGTTAATGTCGGTACGCCACCAGGACTGGCTGTTGAAAATTGACTACCGGGACGGCGCGGGCGAGGGCACAGTTCTCTGGCGGTTAGGGCGTGAGGGAGATTTCATACTAGAAGGCGTGCCTGACAGCGAGACTTTTCCTTGGTTCAGCCATCAACATGATGCGAGTCTTGTAGCTAACGGCCTGTTGCTGTACGATAACGGCAACACGCGTCATGATGAGATCGATCCGGCCGCGCAGAGCCGTGGTCAGTTCTACGAACTGGACGAGGCCGCTCACAGTGTTCGCCGCGTGCTGTCGGTGGACCTAGGGCATTACTCATCAGCTGTGGGCTCGGCGCAGCGTTTGTCCAACGGCTATTTCTTCTTCTTGTCCGGCTACGTGCTCGCGGAATCTGGTTCGGGCCCGTACTCGATCGCCGCAGACGTAATGCCCGTGTCGCCGCCGGATGGCGCCATCCTGTATCAATTGCAGATCAACGGCCTGGATTACCGGGCATTTCGGTTGCGGGATCTCTATACGTACCGACCAGTTCCCAACCCCGAGGACGATTCGAACGCGATTCTCGGCACTGCCATATTGCGGTATTGAAGGAATCTGGCGAGTGGGACCAATGGATCGTTGACCGCGATGAGCCGCGAGTGATGCTGATTTTTATTGGAGAAGGACTGAGCCGAGGCGGTGATCTCCTGCCAGGTCGCAAATCGCTTCCCTTGCTCTGCTCGGTCGTGCGCCGCCGAAAGCCGCACTAGCGGGCCAGCAGAAGATTGAAAATCAGCTTCTTACACACCCTCATAACCTGAACCTGGTATATGGGTTGTCAAGCAGAAACAGAAGTAATGTGGGAAAGATGTGCTCGCCGTAGGACACGAAAGAGCTCACGCGCCATATAGGTTTGGAGCAATCGGAGAGCCGAGCGCTTGGTCTTCCCGCGTTTTAGTATTTTGTCACGGAACCTCTTGAATCGACCACCATCGATTCGTAATCGGACCATCGCCACTATATGCAAAGCCTAGTGGAGCCGACGTTTGCCACCGGGGTTGACTTGCCTCCGGGGCGATCCGGAGACAACTTCCGAGTGGTGTGATACGACCACTTCTCGGCAACAAGTAGCCGGATAGAACCTCGTCGCAATACGCCGCTCCTCACGAGCATGTCAAAAATATTTGACATGCTTAGGGGGAAATGCTACGTTACGGATGTCAAATATTTTTGACAATGGAGCGATTTGCCATGGCAACCAGCCTTTCCTACCGGGAGAAAACTCTTTACGCCTCTCTGGCGGCGGAGCTCGTTGTGTACGGACCTTATTTCTTCCTGCACCAGCAAAACTCGGTGAACCAGGTCGCGGGCATGATTATCGCGATCATCGTTCTACAAATTATCCTGCAATCGGTCATTGCCGCACTAACGCGGAACCGTGTCACCGATGAGCGCGATCACTTGATCGAGCTACGAGGGTATCGTGCCGGCTATTTAGCGCTCGCCTCTCTCATGGTGATCGGGCTGGGCCTGTTGTGGTTCCACGCAACCGTCGGACATCTTCGGCTGGACAACCGGATGGTAGGACTTCATTTCTTGAGTGTCTTCTTCGGCATGTTGGTCCTCGCGGATATCACGAAAACCGTCACCCAGATTCTGAATTACCGGAAGGCGCTCTGATGCCCGCCATACGCAATCAGATTCGAGAACTCCGGGCCCTCCGCGAGATGACGCAGCAGGAACTCGCCGATCGAGTCGGCGTCACCCGGCAAACGGTCATCGCCATCGAACAAGACAAGTATTCGCCTTCGCTCGAGACTGCGTTCAAAGTGGCAAGCGCGCTTGGTGTATCGCTTGAGCAGTGCTTCCAGTACGACTCTCGCGGTAAGCGCTAACCGGTCTCCGCGAGCTGCGATTGAACAGGCAGCACGAAACGCCAAGTGGAGGATTCTGGCTGTAAACGTTGTGAAAGCCATAACTCGTACCAAGTTGCAACCAAGTGATGACAATTCAAATCAGCATGTCGGTTCCTCAATCATCAGCGTTCTCACGCGAGCGAAATTTGATCGTTATTTATCCATCGAAAGCCGATAGGGTTTTCTGAAGAAGCTGAGTCGGATTTCCCAGAGAGTCGCCGTTATCTCTGAAGCGTTTCCACCTGATCTCGTATTTCTTTTAGCCGTATTCTCTTCCACTTAGCCCGCCTCCCGCCCGCCCTGCCTTTTTGCAACTGCTAGCGTGTGGCCGCATGAACACAGACGTTGAAGTCACCTCTCGCACTGAATGCAGCGAGCGCCGTCTCGCCGCCAATCGCGCCAATGCGCAGCTCTCCACCGGCCCGCGTACCGTAGAAGGCAAAGCGATCTCTTCCTTGAACGCTGTCAAAACCGGGCTGTGCGGACACGCTGTGCTGCTGGCCGATGAGGAGCAAGCCGCCGACTACCGCGAACACGTCGAGCGCGTCTACGCTTGGTGGAAACCGGCCAACGTCGAAGAACACGCTCTCGTGCAGAGCTTAGCCGACACGCAGTGGCGCCTGGAGTCGATCCCCGGCCTGGAATCGGCGCTCTATGCCCAAGCCCGGCTGCGGGGCGAACCGCTACTCCAACACCCCGACCCGGTCGCCCAGCGTCTCCTGCTCCAGGCGCAGGCGGAAGTAGCCGAAGCCAAGGCGCTCAAGAACTTACGTCTGCACGAGCGGCGCTTGCGCCGGCAGTATGAGAAAGACAAGGCCGAGCTGAACGATATGGTCCACCAGCGCTGGGAGCGCGAAGAGCGCCAGCAGGAGGCCGAAGCGCAACGGCAGCAGCAGGAAGCTGAAGAGCAGCGCCGTCAGCAGCAGGCACAGAAACGGGCCGAACGCAAGAAAGCCAAGGAAGCGGCCACTAACCCGCCCCAGCCGGAAAGTATAGGGGAGCCTGAACTTATCCCCAATGGCTTCGAATTTGCAACTGCTTTGGAAACTGGCGAACCAGCCCTCACGCTACCCAACCAGGAGCAGTTATGAAAACACTTCCATCGGACAGAGTCGCTCTGAGATCCCGCAGGTCTGTCGTTTACGGGCGTCATCTACTTCTGGGATACTATTTATAAATCATCGATTAGACGATATGCAGCAAACATTGGCTCCGGCAGCAAGGGTAGAGCGCTCCGTGATCGCGCGCTTTTTCAGCGCGGAAAACCGCTACCTTCCGCCCCTGTTTATTACGCTGATTCTGCTAATCAGCCAGATTTCATTTGGCTTGCTGGAAAGCCTGTCGCGAACTGCCCTTGCTATTGCCGCCAGCGTTGTTTGTGAAATCGCTCTTGCTTGGCTGATGTATCGAAAAGTTCCGCATCTGGCGAGCGCCTATATTTCCGGCATCAGCGTCGGCATCCTGTTACGATCACCGGCGTTTTGGCCCTATGCGCTTTGCAGCGTTCTCGCCATCATGTCCAAATATGTCATTCGATGGCGCGGACGCCATCTGTGGAATCCGTCAAATTTTGCTATCAGCGCGATGCTCTTACTCGTTCCTGAATATGTCGCCACGCTGAGCGTGCAATGGGGAAATACGATCTGGCCGATGCTGATTGTGTGGGCGCTGGGCGTGCTCATTGTGCTGCGCGTCAAGCGGTTTCATATTACCGCTACCTATGTCGTCTCATTTATTGCCCTGTCGTTCATTCGCAGCCTGATTACCGGACATCCGTTTCTGGCGGAAGTGGCTCCGATTACCGGACCCATGTATCAGCTTTTTATCTTCTTTATGATTACGGACCCCCGAACCACGGTCAAAGCGCGTTGGGCGCAGTGTCTGGTAGCGTTCCTGGTAGCGTTGGTGGAAATGGCGCTGCGTTTGGTCGAGAACGTTCACGCGCCTTATTATGCCTTGGCTATTGTTGGTCCGATTGCGAATGCCATTGAAATTGCAATTACCTCAAAACGTCGCGTGGCAGTTTCAGAAGGGTTGGCCGCAGCTTAGGGAGCAATGCCCCATCTTCAGCACTCTCATCTAAGTAGGCTCCTCCTGCCATTAAGCGCTGTCCTTGGATTACTGGTTTTATGGACCCTTGTCTGGAAACTCCACCTCTTCCACGAGAGCGCCTTGCCCTCGCCTCTTGCGGTCGGGTTGGGATTTGTTGAAGAGATTCGCAACGGGCGTTTGTTCAACGATCTCATTACCTCGCTGTATCGCGTCAGTGTTGGATTCCTCCTGGCTGTCGGCGCGGGTATTCCCACGGGAGTCTGGCTGGGGCAAAGCCTCGCGCCGAGACTCGCCTTGGTGCCGGTCATCAATTTCTTCCGCAATCTGTCTCCGCTGGCCTGGATACCGTTTGCCATACTCTGGTTCGGCGTGGGCGACTCGGCCTCCATTTTTCTGATTTTTTTATCCGCCTACTTTCCGGTCGTGATCGCAACCATGGCAGCCGTCGCCGGCATACCCGCCGTTTATTTTCGTGTCGCTCAAAGCTATGGCCTGAAGGGGCGGGAGAGGTTATGGGAAGTGACTCTGCCCGCCATCATGCCGCAGGTGATTTCTACGTTGCGGCTGACAATCGGGATTTGCTGGCTGGTGGTGGTGGCCGCTGAAATGATTGC
>JAFAZU010000710.1 GCA_019239585.1 Acidobacteriaceae bacterium | reverse complement strand
CCCCAATCTAGGAAAGGCATGGTACCGGCTGGGAGATGCCTACATGCGCAAAGAGCAGTGGAATCAGGCGGTGCCGCATTTGCAAAGAGCGGTATGGCTGAACCCGGAGTACAGCGGTCCTTACATCCTGTTAGGCAAGTGCTATCTGAAACTCGGCAATATCAACAATGCGGAAGGCATTCTGCGGGGCGCGCTAAAAATCGATCCGAACAACCAACAGGCTAATTACCTGCTCAGCCAAACTTTAATGGCAGCAGGCAAGAAGGACGAAGCGCGAGCCATTTTAGAGAAACTGAAAACGTCGCGGCTGGAGTAAAGATACCGAAACCATTCTAGTGCTTGGCGGCAAGAGCAGATTGGGCACGCGTCAAATTCTGGCGAGCAGCCGCTTGTTGGGGGTTTAATCGTAAGGATTCCTCGAAGGCCCCAATTGCCGCCGGAAGATTCCCGGTGATGGCCAGAACGGTTCCCAGGTTCGCCTGCACATCCGCATCATTGGGGTTGAGGCGGGCGGCGGCTTGTAGGTGCGTCAAAGCATCGGCATACCTTTTTTCAGCGAAGCAGACAGTGCCGAGACCAGCCTGTGCGCTGGCGTCCTCGGGCTTTTGGACAAGGAAAGCGGAGTACTCCCCTTCCGCCGCTCTGAGGTCTCCCGCCGCTGCCAGCGCCCGAGCCAGGTTGTAATGGGCATTGAGGTAATTCGGGTCGGCGCTCAGAGCGGCGCGTAATTCCGCAATGGCTTCGGGCAGTTTGTCTTTCAATAAGAGAACCGCTGCCAAACTGTTATGCGCGGTGGCGCTAGCGGGCTCGATTTTCAACGCCTTGCCGTAGTAAACTTCCGCTTCGTCGAGCACCCCGCGACTTTGCAACAAGGCGCCCAAATTGTAATTAGCAAGAAAATCGTTTGGGTATTTCTGGAGGCGGCGGCGCATCACAATTTCCTGCAACGGCAAGCGACCGTCCTCCCGACCGCTTACCTGATCTCTTGGTAAAACCTGAAGCCAGACGTGGCCCATCTCATCCTCGCTTCGGTTCCCGCTGTTTACCAATTTGGGTGGATGGTTCGGGTTGCGCGAGTTCTCCGAAGAATTGTCGTAAACAATACGCATGGCCACTGTTGTCCCTCTCGGCAGGAAAATGGGTCGACGGTACTCGTAAGTCGCCTGCCAGTTAATGTCCCAATCGGGAATACGGATCAGCGGCTGGCGGCGTCCGTTTGGAAATATGGCCCAAGCTTCGATCAACTTGCCTAAATAGTGCGCATGCGGGTAGATAGCTAACAGGTCGACGTCGACGGGTAGCATAAGTTGATCCGTCACCGAAAAGCTGCGGTCGCCAGGCGGAATGTGAATGGCCCCGTCATGCTCCAACTGAATCAGCATGGGAAATCGAGTGGGTGGACGGGAAGCGAAGTAGAGGCCGATTTGCGCCTGCACGAACTCGGGCTTGCCGGTGGGTTGCAGATGCAGATTTAAGACCAGGTCTGTGTCGGGATCAAGACGCCAACTCATATCATCCGGCTCGGGATGGAGAACGCTCGCCGGTTTCCAGAACAAAAAATGTGAATCGGGATCGAAGTCGTTAGCGGCAGCTTCCGTTGTGATGTCCATTCCGGGAAAACCAGGATGACCATCCCGGCCGTCTTTCCGGCGCAAAGACTGCGTGCGGTCCAGAACGACATTCGCGTGATGAACAGCGCTTTTGTTATTGAGCCTTAATTCAAAGCCGCGTAT
This sequence comes from Acidobacteriaceae bacterium, assembly GCA_019239585.1. Taxonomy (GTDB): domain Bacteria; phylum Acidobacteriota; class Terriglobia; order Bryobacterales; family Bryobacteraceae; genus Bog-105. The sequence goes on along the minus strand of JAFAZU010000710.1, from coordinate 2,382 downwards.
ATATTTGGTCTCGCGCAGTCCGCTGGGGATAATGAAGTTGCGGAAGATGTCGCTTCCGCCAGCGGGCATCGGGAAGCCTTGCGGCATTCGCAAAATGAGATCAGGCTTACCTAATTGCCATTCTTCCGTGAAAGTTGGGGGAGAGATAAAAATTTCAGGTGGACCTTCGGGTCTGCCGCTCTGGACCCAATCGCTGATGAGTTTAATTTCCTTATCGCTTAGATGCCGGTCGCCTCGGAAATCTCCAAAGCCGGGTTGCGGAGGCCAGGGCGGCATATAACGCCGTTCAATAACAGAAACAATTTGCGAGGCGTGTTTACGAACGTCACTGTATGACGTGAGCGGAAAAGGTCCAATGCCGCCTTCGTGGTGGCAAGGCGCGCAATGCTCATAAATGAGGGACGCGATGTCACGATTAAAAGTAACCGTTTGCGCGCCAAGACAAGCGGCAAACCCAAAGCACAAAAACAGCCTGAACATAACGCTCTCAGGAGATAAGCGCTCTAGCGAGAGCTCTTTGGACGTCCTCTTTCCCCAAATCCGTGCTGATAAACAACTCCTGACGAGCGCCGGCACTCAGCGCAATTGCCTTCCAGCCGTTCGTCGTAGGAACCGTAATGCGAATAGTGGGCAAACCCCTGGCGTCCCTGACCGGACGAATCACCCCAGGAATTACGGATCGAATCTCCGGGCTGTTTTTCAGCAAGCGTTCCAGCACGGGGCGTAGGCCATCAATGATGCTGTGTTCTACTTTGAGTTTGCCCTGCGCTGCCCTTAACTTCATCTCTTCCTTTATTTGAACCGCTTCTTATACAGTATGTCGAGGCCGAATTCACCATTATCGTCGCGCAGCGCTATAAGCGAGAACTGAGGATTGAGGGCATATTCCAGCCGGAAGATCTGTTCCGAAGTTTGGGAAAGATTAGTTACATACGTAACCGTGATCTGACGGGAGATCTGCTGTTCCAGAGTTAAGCGAGCCTGGGACGTATTGGTAATGCCCTGCACCAGTGGATCAATTTTGATGTTTGCAATACCAAACAGCTTTTGAAGGCGACTGGAATTCGGCGAAACGGCTTGGCCAAGCACCGTGTTTGCTCCGGACTGTAAGGCGCTGGTATCGTTGTTCACCAGCAGCGTATTCGGCGTATTCGGGTTGATACTTGGCGTACGGCCAACCGCGAGTAGAGCAATGATATCTCTTGGCTGAAGCGGAGGGTCGGAACGATAGTTGATGTTCAGCTTACTCAGCGTTCCTGAAACTGTAATATCAACGTTAATGCCCCGAGTCTGAGTTCGAAGGTCGAGGTCAAGCACAGGCTCTATTTTGGCGGGGTTTGTAAAGCTAATTTGCCCGCGATTGATGCTGTAGCGACCGCCAAAAACCCGAATGTCGCCTTCATTTGCTTCAATGCTGCCGAGGAGAACAGGGTTCTTAGGATTTCCACGGAGTTGAAGGTCAAGAGCTGCTTGCACGTCACGGCTCAGCGAAGTGCTCAGCTGCAGATTAGGCGCACTATCGACGTGAATATCAAATTGAAGCCCGGATAGAAAGTCTGGTTCGGTGCCAATCGGTCCGGTCGCTACGGTTGAAGCAAGCAGCGCGCCTGCATCGGCATCGGGATTGAAGATGACGCGGGAAACCGTAGCCGTTCCGGAAAGCACGCTGGCCTGACTGGTTCCTGTGAGAGCCAGTTGCGAAGAGCCTGTGATGCTGATGCCGTTGGCATAACGGATGCGCACATCCTGGCTGGCGGCTTCCAGACCATACACCAACGGATGACCGGCGCTAAAGGTCACAAAACCGCTCAAGGCTATATTCCCGCCGCCGGAGTGGGCCGTTACGTTCTGCAGAGTTGCCCGGTTCCGATCAAGCTGAATCGTTCCATTCAGGTCGGTCAGTTCATTAGAAAAATTATTAAGAGACGCCCTGCCGTTACGAAACTCAGTGGTCCCGGTAATTGTGGGATTATTCAGCGTGCCGCCGAGAACTGCCGAAATTTTCGACTCGCCGGATGATTGGAGATTGGGATAAAACAGCTCGGCAAGGTGAAGATCCACCGCCCCATCCACTTTTAGCTGCATGGTGCGGTTCTGAAGCAAGGGGATAGCGCCGCTGATACTGAGATCCGTATCGCGGCCTGACAATTTCATCGATTGAACAGTCAGAATTCCGTTTTCTGCTTGGAGGGAGATCGGCGCGGAGTTATGCAGAATGAGACTCGCCTTTTTGATATCAGGCGAAGAGATCTGCAAATCTTCCAATTTGGCCGCAGCGCGAATCTTTTCCCATTGCTGCAGAGGCCCTTCAAGCATTGCGTCCCCACGCACCGATCCCGCCAGTACGCTTCGGGTGTAGGCAGGAAGAAAAACGGCAGCCAG
>JAFAZU010000666.1 GCA_019239585.1 Acidobacteriaceae bacterium | reverse complement strand
AGTCATCGGGGATCGTGCCGTAAGTCTCCGAATTGTAACAGTTTTGTCTTTATTCTGTCACGGAATTCTCACCTATTCCTGCTAGAGTCAACGTGGCTTTGTTCCCAGGTAGACACAAAGCTAATGCTCTTAGGAGGAGTATGAAACTAACACTCAGGACGGGCACCGTTGCTGCGTCCGTTCTTTTTATGCAGCTCGCCGGTACCCCGTTTTCTGCTATTGCACAAAGCAGCGATGCTGCTTTCGGAAACACAACAGGGATTAAGCGCGTGCTGTTAATCAGCATTGACGGGATGCACGCCCTTGATTTCGCCAACTGCGCGAAGGGCGTTTCATCCATTAATGGAGGTACGTCGTATTGCCCGAACCTTGCTGAACTGAGTGCGAGCGGGGTAAACTATGTAACCGCATCCACCACCAAACCGTCTGATTCTTTCCCTGGATCGGGCGGGTTGGCGACTGGCGGCTCTGCCCGCACCACCGGCATGTTCTATGACGTGAACTATAACCGAGCGCTTTCTCCGCCAGCCAAAACGACTCCTTATGGAATTGTAGGAGGAGCAAATCTTTGTCCCAGCGTCGTCGGCACGCAAGTCGGCTTTGACGAACAGATCGATGTGGATTTAACTAAGCTCGATGGCGGCGGCGGAATCAACCCTGATTATCTTCCGCGCGATCCCAATCGTGGATGCCGACCTGTTTATCCGCACAACTACATCCGCGTTAACACTATGTTTGAGGTTGTGAGAAATAGCGGAGGCTACACAGCCTGGTCCGATAAGCATCCAGCTTATGATTTTTATAACGGCCCGAGCGGCCATGGCGTAAACGATTTTTACTCGCCTGAGATCAACTCAATAGTGGTACCGCTGCCGGGTGTTGCCGGCTGCGAGTCGATTCCCGATTCCGGCGCGGATCTATCCGCTTGGACCAACAGCTTTGCCAATATCCGCTGCTATGACACTATCAAAGTCAATGCGCTGCTGAACGAGATCAACGGCAAAACGCACGACGGCAGTTCCTCTGCTCCCGTCCCCAACGTCTTCGGCATGAACTTTCAAGCGGTGAGCGTCGGACAAAAGCTGGTCGAAAACGGCGTTGCGGGTGGATATCTTGACTCGACTGGAACACCGAGCGCGAATCTGCTTCAGGAAATTCAATTTGTCGATAGCTCCATCGGCAAGTTTGTGAACCAACTCAAACAGAATGGTTTGTATGAGTCCACTATGATCGTGATTACTGCCAAGCACGGCCAGTCGCCGATTGATCCCAAGAAAGTGCTGCGCATTCCCGCCGACGATCACTCGCTCAAATCTCCAGCCGATCTTCTAGGCGATAGCGTGGCGCAAGCCAGTGAGGACGATGTTTCTTTGATCTGGCTAAAAGATCAAAGTCAGACGGCCAGTGCTGTCGCAACTTTGGAAGACAATCAGGCCCTGATTGGGTCTGGGGAAATTTTCTCAGGCCGGTCGCTGGAGCTGCTATTCAACAATCCGGCGGTTGATCCCCGCACGCCGGACATCATTGTCCAATCAAATGTGGGTGTGATCTATACGGGCGGCAAGAAAAAGATTGCTGAGCATGGCGGGTTCTCGCACGATGACCTGAACGTGATGTTGTTGGTCTCAAATGTAAGGTTCGCTCCTGCAACCATCACAATTCCGGTTCAGACGACGCAAGTCGCTCCGACAATCCTCCAAGCCCTAGGCATCAATCCCGTTAGACTGCAAGCGGTACAGCAAGAGAAAACCCAAGTGCTGCCCGGCATTTCCTTCCCGGCTCCGTTCTGATGAGGACTGTGGTTATTTACAGGCCTTTAGTAAGTCACAGAACGTTAGCATAGCTATAATCCGATGTTCATTTTGGGTCACTAGATTCATAACAGAGTCTCGCATTCTGTTATGCAAACAACGAAATTCCTAGCGTTGCCCCTAGTGGCCCTTTTCTTCTTTGCGCACGCAGGTAAGGCGCAAACTGATACCGCTTCTATCTCCGGTACTGTTCTTGATGCTTCGGGAGGAGCCGTAAACGGGGCGATTGTCAATGCCGAATCCTTAAGCACAGGGGCAAAGCGCTCTGCCACCACTTCCAATAGCGGCGTGTATGCCTTAACGGCGCTTCCCCTTGGTCATTACAAGGTCACGATCAGCGCTCCCGGTTTTCAGGTTTATACCTGGGAAGACGTGCAACTGCAAGTCGGGCAAAATCGCACGCTGGATGCGCAAATGCAAGTAGAAGCTGTAGGCGCGAGCGTCACTGTAAACGAGACCGCCTCGGATCTGGCGCAGACGTCGGCAGAAGTGAGCGGCGTTGTTTCCGGCCAGCAGGTGCGGGAACTGCCGCTTAATGGCCGCAACTGGTCCAGTCTGATGACGCAAACACCGGGAGCCATTGACTCGGGCGGAGGCAATCAGCACAGCATCCGCTTTGTGGGCCGTGGGCAGGACGATAACAACTACCGGTTTGACGGCGTGGACGCGACCGGCATTCTCAATCAAGCGCAAAAGGGCACCTTCCGACTTCAGTTTTCTACCGAGGCCATTTCTGAATTCCGGGCCAGAGCCGCTCTTTATACTGCGGAAAACGGCGGCACGGAAGGCGGTCAAGTCGATCTCGTGTCGCGGTCCGGCACGAATGATTTCCACGGGTCAGCGTTTGAGTATCTGCGCAATGACTTTTTTGATGCCCGCGGACCATTTGACGGACCTCAGCTTCCCCCGTTCCGGCTGAACCAATTCGGAGGCAGCTTCGGCGGTCCGATTCGAAAAGATAAAGATTTCTTCTTTGGCACATATGAAGGCCTCCGGCAGCGTGTGGGGCAGACTTTAATCGGCTTTGTTCCGTCTGCGAGCTATCGTGCTCAGGTCCTGGCCCAAACTCCTGGTTTGAGTTCGGTGATTGCGGCTTATCCGCTGGGCGCTACATCAACAAGCAACTCAAGTATAGATCGTTACATCGGATCTGGACGGCAAATTACTAATGAAGATTTTGGAATGTTCCGCTACGATCACCGCTTCTCGGACGCCATCTCACTATTTGTGCGATACAACACCGACCAGGGCCTTTCCGATTTGCCGCTTGGCGTGTTACGGGATCGCCAAGCCACCACGCTCGACACGCACAATGCCGTGATCGGGCTGACTACTGTTCTATCGGCAAAAAGCCTGAATGATTTCCGCTTTGCTTTTAATCGCGCCAATTACATTGTTCAGAACGAGAGTGTGCTGAACGTAGCGATCAATGTACCCCAGTTCAGCAGCTTGAATGACAATACCGGAAAAATCCAAGCTTCCAATTCGTTCGATACGCTCGATCAGTTCTCCACGGTTCACGGCAATCACACTATCAGGGCGGGCTTTGAGATCCGGCGCGTTCAGATTAATGCGACGGCTACTTCCTCCAACGATTATCAGTTCAGTTTTGCCAACCTCACCGATTTTGCAAACGGCGCTCTCACGCAGGCAAGCCTGGTCGATACGCTTCCTGTTACGGGCCTTCGCCGGACAGAATATTTCGGATACGTGCAGGACGAGTTTCGCGTTACCCCGACGCTGACCGCGAATCTGGGCGTGCGCTATGAATTTTTCGGCGTTCCGTATGAGGTGAAGGGGCGTGGAATCGTTTTTGATCCCATAAATTGTCCGGGCGGTTATTGCCCTGCTGGCACACCGTTTTATCATCCGGACTACAACAACTTCAGCCCTCGTATCAGCCTTGCCTGGGCGCCCTCCGTCCTGAACAATCGGACGGTGATTCGAACCGGCTACGGAATCTACTACGGAGACGGACAGGTAGGTGACCTAACGGCTCCCATCGATAATCTCGCGTCGCGTATTCTTTTGACATCAAAAAACACAGCGAACCTGGTCTATCCAGTCACCTCGACGTTTGCTAATGACCAGTTCGTGCCGGTTGCTCCCCGCAGTCTTGACTTAAATCGGCGAACTCCCTATTTGCAGGATTGGGGCCTTTCGGTGCAGCAGGCTTTGACGACCAACACGGTTCTGACCCTCGGCTACTTGGGCACGAAAGGGACAGACCAGTTTACCCGCACTTACCTCAACACGCTTGATCCGGTGACCCACCTGCCCGCTTATCCGCAGTTCGGCATCATCGACTATAAATCCACGCACAGCAACAGCACTTTTAACGCATTTCAGGTTCAGTTGCAGCGCAACTTGAGCAGCAGCCTGATGACCACGGTGAATTACATGTGGTCCCATTCCATTAACGACGGCGCCACTGGCGGAGGCGAGGCCATCTACCCGCAGAATGTGCGCTGCCGGGCCTGCGAAAAGGCGTCCAGCGACCAGGATGTCCGGCATTATTTTTCAGGCAACTTGATTTATCAACTGCCTTTCGGACGAGGCCGAAGATTTTTGAATAGCTCCAGTTTCGCTTCTGCGATTTTAGGCGGATGGGAGTGGAGCAACATTCTTTATGCCCGCTCGGGTCTTCCGGTGAATATTGCAATCACCCGTCCAACTGGCGCCATTCCCGATGCGAATACCAGCAGCCCGCAGCGCCCGGATGTAGTTCCCAACGTCAATATCTTCCCGGCAAATCAGACCATTAACAATTTTCTGAACATTGCTGCCTTTGCAACGCCCGCGTCGGGCACTTTTGGAAACGCAGGAAGAAATCTGGGTCGTGGCCCTGATAACTGGCAACTCGATACGGCCCTGACTAAGCGCATTCCCTTGACGGAGCGCCTGAATCTAGTCTTCCGGGGAGAGGCGTTTAACATCTTCAATCACCCGCAGTACGCAACTCCTAGCAGTAACTTTTCCAGTCCGGTCAGCTTTGGCACAATCACCTCGGGTCTGAACACCAGCGGCGTGGGAACCGGGACGCCACGGGAACTGCAGTTTGCACTGCGACTGGAGTTCTAACCATGAAAAAGACTTCTCTCTTCCTCTTTCTATTGACGGCCGCCCTGCGAGGACAGGTCGTTGAGGCGCACTTCGCCCAGCATTTGGTAACACAGGCCATGTCCGCTCATCCTGAACTTCAGAAGATGGGTATCCATGTGATCCCACCCGGAGGCAAAGACGATTGCATCGTTGCATGCAGCGTTCCGAGCAAGATCGGCAAAAAGTCTTCGGATGCCGATCTCGATGTGGAGCGTTCCAGCAAGCCGACGGTAAAAGCCGTTACCGAAAAATCATTTTATGATCTGGCTCTGCCGTTGGCCGATGCGGGCAATCACCCGATCGGAATGATCGTTATGGAGATGCGCTCCTCCGGGGCGTCCAGCCCCGATGACGCGTTGCAGAAGGCCACGGCCATCCGGGACAACATGCAGAAGCAGATTCCGAACTTACAGGCTCTGTTCAGCGCTGCCCCACCGTCCGATCCTCTCGTTCTGCTACGCACCACTCCACTACCGGATATCACCGGCGACTTCGATCACTTTGCCGTTGATCTCGTGCATAATCGTCTGTATGTCAGCGCCGAAGTTCACCACAGCATCGAAGTGTTCGACCTGAAAACCGGCGAACACCTGATGAGTGCTCCGAGCGTCACCACGCCGCATACCCTGGCCTTCGTGCCGGAAACCGGGCAGCTTCTGGTGGCCGATGGCGGCGACAACTCCTGCCGAATTCTTGATGGCGCTGATCTGCACTTAGTTAAGCGGATTCCCTTGGAAGCCTATCCTGATGCCGGATACTATGACGCCGCAAAGCGTATCTTTTATGTAGGAAACGGCGGCAAGCGGGCGAACGCGGCATATTCGTATGTCAGCATGATCTCAGCTGATGAAGGAAGAGAGATAGGGCGCATCCGGGTCGAATCAGCCAACCTGGAAGATATGGCTTTGGATGCGGAACGGAATTTGTTCTACGTCAATATGCGTGATAAGAACCAGATTGCCGTTATCGATCTGGCCAAGAAGGAAGTGCGTCAGACGTGGTCAATTCCGGGTCTCAACCTGAACACTCCCATGGAGTTTGATGCAAACAACCAGCGGCTCTTTGTAGCAGGCCGGAAGCCGGGCAAGCTGTTCGTGATTGATACCCGTACCGGCCAGGCGATCACGGTTCTCGATTGCGTGGAAACTGCCGACGACATGACTTATGACCCGACGGCGCATCGTATCTACGTGTCCGGCTCGGGCGGAGTAACAGCCGTTCAGCAGGGGGGTGCCGACAATTATCTCGTTCTCACTCAATTTGGAACCAATGGAGGCAAGACTTCGATTCTCGTGCCTTCTCTCAAACAGTTCTACATCGCTCACACAAAAACACCGGAAGATAACGCCGCGCTTCAGGTGTACCGAGTGAATTAGGGGTTGACTTATGCTCTCGCAACGACAAAAAGCTTTTTTATTGATAGTCGCGGCTTTACTCGGGACGTATGCGCTGGCGCAAAATCATGCAATGGATCTGCCGACCGGCAATCTGTTGAGCGAACCAGGCCCAACCTTTCGCATACCTGACAATCAGTTGCACTCGCCAGCGGCTTTCATTGCTTACGGCGATATGCGCTTCACCGACCCAAACAACAAGACCGCTACAGATCCGAGGGTTCGAAAGTGGCTCGTCGACAAAATTGCGCAGGAAACCCCGGATGCGGTGCTGCTTAACGGCGATGTGCCGCTCGCCGGAGATGTCGTCAATGATTATCAGGTGTACCGCACGGAAACACAGACCTGGCGGGATGCTCATTTACACGTTTATCCCGCCCTCGGTAATCACGAGTTCCACGGACCCGACCCGCAGCGCTGCCTCGAAAACTGGTGGAACGCGTTTCCGGAGATGCGGAACCGCCGCTGGTACTCTGCGCAGATCGGCTCGCGTCTTTATTCGATTGCTCTCGATAGTGACGCTTCTCTGCTGCCAGAAAGCGATCAGGCCCGCTGGCTCACTCGTCAGCTACAAGAGCTTCCCCTTTCCGTCGACTTTGTTGTTTTGAGCCTTCATCACCCGCCCGTGGCCGACATTCAAAAGCACATCGAAGTGGACCATAATCCGCGCCCGAACGAAATTGCGTTGCGCGATTTGTTGTCAAAGATGGCCCCTCAAATGCATGCCCGAATATTGGTCAGCGCCGGACACATCCACAACTACGAACGGCACGAAATAAATGAGGTTATCTACTTAGTTTCTGGCGGTGGAGGAGCAAAGCCCTACTTCGTTGAGCGGACTCCCGACGACCTGTATCAGAGCTCGCTGTTTCCTAACTATCACTACATCAAATTCGTTCTGCAACCTGATCGTTTGCGCGCTACCATGTACCGCATTGCCGACCCGGAAGCCGAGTCCTTGCAAGTGCAGGTAAAGGACGAGTTCGATGTTTCGGTGAAGGGGCACACTTCTGCTTCAACGCTCCCTGCTTCCCGATAAAAGAAATCTACCCTGGCGGGATACGCAACCACTGGCCCGGTTTGATAGTCCGAAGAGCCGCCTGGATTTCTGGCAAAAGCGGAAGCAGCCGTTTAAGACGACCATTCTTTACGCGGAGCGAGATCACTGCAAGTGTGAGATATTTCTGGGGGTTCTGCTGAAACTGCAGGCTATTATCTCTTGTGATTAGCACATCGAACACGCCGGAAATCTTCTTCAATAAATTGCTGTCCTTTGTCCCTTTTGCCTGAAGATATTGCACTGTTACACATTCATGTTCTGGAAGGTAATGCCGAAGCCGCAGGTCCAGACACTCATCAATTACGATTTTCTTCACGATGCTTGACGGAGCAGGATAGATTCCATCGCATACTCCAAAACTGCTTCAAGCTGGGCGCGTGTCACGGTAGGGAAGCCAATCAGGAAATCGTCAATGGTCCCCCCGTCTTTGATATGGTCAAGAAACGTATCGACGGGTACCCGCGTGCCCCGGAAAACGGGATATGATCCACCTAGAATATCTGGATCGGTCACAATAGGGCTTTCAGTCTTTGCGTCAGCCATAGCGTTATTGTGGCACGTCGGTGTAGAGTAGCTTTGGTGCTAATGTTGCATGAAAGCTACTGTTCAATTATCCCTTGACCTGATCGACCTCGACGAAGCTCTCCGAACTGCTGATACTGCCCTCCGCGCCGGCGTGGACTGGCTGGAAGTCGGCACGCCCCTAATTATTGCCGAAGGGATGCGCGGTGTTCGCGAATTGCGTGCGCGGTACCCCCACGTGCCCATAGTCGCCGACCTTAAAACGATGGATGGCGGGTGGCTGGAAGCGGAGCTCATGGCGAAAGCTGGAGCTACCATGCTGGTTGTCATGGGCCAAGCTCACGAAGAAACAGTCGAGCTGGTAGTAAAGGCCGGACGCGAGTTCGGGGCAAAGGTCATGGGCGATAATATGGCGATGCCCGACCCGGTAGCAGGCGCGAAACACCTGGAAGAACTTGGCTGCGATTACATTGTCCATCACATCGGCTATGACCGCAGGACTTTGCGCCGTGAGCGAGGATTATCGACACCCACCCCTCTGGACCAGCTGCGCGAGATCGTCGGAGCCGTTTCCGTTCCGGTGCAAGCTGTGGGCGGACTCACGGTGGAACAGGCCATCGAAACGCCACGATATGGAGCGCCTTTGGTGGTAATTGGCGCACCCCTGGCGATTGATGCTCATGCGTTCCGCACGGCGGCGGGCGACCTCGAAGGCGTGTTGCACTCGATCTGCGAAAAAGTTCACGCTTACGGTGATGTCAAAGTAGGAAAGGAATCTGCCTTATGAACTCAACTATGCCGGGACTCGTGAACTACAGCCGCGAGCCGCTCTCAGTCGAACTGCGCGATGTGCCTGTCCCTACTATCGGTCCTCAAGATGTGCTTCTCCGGGTAGGCGCGGTAAGCGTTTGCGGAAGCGATCTGCACCAGTGGCGCGGATCGCATTCCTGGCCCGTCAACTATCCTTGCATTCTCGGCCATGAGTTTGCCGGAACTGTCGCGCAAACCGGCTCTGAAGTAAAGGCGTTCAAAGAAGGAGACCGCGTCGTGAGCGAGACGGCGGCGGTGATTGATGAATGGTCGCCTTTAAGTCGCGGCGGCTTGTACAACCTCGATCCGGCCCGGCGCGGCTTCGGCTATGGCGTGAACGGAGCCATGACGCACTATGTCCGCGTCCCCCAACGATGCCTTCATCACATACCGGACAGCTTGAACTTTGAAAAGGCTGCGCTTACTGAACCCTGTTGCGTGGCTTACAACGCTCTGTGCGTCAACGGCAGAGTCAGGCCGGGCGACAAAGTGTTGATTCTAGGTCCCGGCCCCATCGGATTGCTGTGTGCGCACATGGCAAAACTCAGCGGCGCGGGTGAGGTCATTGTCGCGGGTCTGCCGAGTGACCAATACCGTTTCACGGTTGCCCATGCGCTCGGAGCCGACGTCACGCTTGACAGCAGAGTTTTGGAGTACGTCAAACAAACTGGCGATGGCTTGGGTGTTGATGTTGCTGTTGATGCTTCGGGCGTTTCGGTCACGCTTCAAATGGCCTTACAGGCAGTCCGACCCGCCGGGCAAATTATCAAAGTGGGATGGGGTCCGCAGCCGCTGCAGTTCAGCCTGGACCCGCTTGTGCAGAAGAATGTAACCATTACCGGCAGCTTCTCGCACAATTGGCCGGTTTGGGAGCGTGTTATCTCGATGATAGTTTCTGGACAGATAAAGTTGGACCCGATCATGAGCCACACTGCTCCTTTGCCCGAATGGCTCGACTGCTTTGAAAAAATGGAAGGCGGCCAATACGTAAAGGCAGTTCTGAAACCCTGATGCCTGTCCGAGTCTCCGCTTTTCCTAAATGTTTTATTGACGAGATCGCCAGCGGCCGGATGTCGCTTTTCGAGTGGATCGAAATGGCGAAATCACTGGAGCCGGATGGCCTGGAGATGTACGACCGCTTCTTACCGAGCTTCGCAAGCGATTACCTCCGTGACGTTCGTGACGCGCTGCACGCGGCAGGTTTTGCGATGCCCATGTTCTGCTGCTCTCCCGATTTCACCGCCCCTGACCCTGACAAACGAAAACGCGAAATCGAACGGGAAGCGGAGATGATCCGGGTGACTCGATTCCTGGGCGGCCCCCGCTCCGTTTGCCGGATTCTCAGCGGTCAGCGCTACCCCCAAGTGAGTTGGGAGCAGGGAAGGGATTGGGTACTCGGAGCGATTCACGAACTGCTGCCCGTGGCCAAAGAGCACGATGTCGTGCTCGGTATGGAAAATCACTATAAAGACGGATTCTGGATCTATCCTGAGTTCGCCCAGAAGATGGATCGCTTTATCGGCATCGTCAATTCTATTCCCGATCACGACCACTTCGGCGTCCAGTACGACCCATCGAATGCAATTGTCGCCGGAGATGACCCTATCGAGCTGCTGCGCTCCGTGGCAGACCGGGTCGTCAGCATGCACGCTAGTGATCGTTATTTGGTTGAAGGAGCTACGTTGGAAGACCTGCGCGGAAGCGACGGCACCATCGGGTACTCAGAAAAACTTCGTCATGGAGTGACCGGCAAGGGACTTAACGATTACGATTCCATTTTCCGCATCCTGTCCGAGCAGTCATACAAAGGCTGGATCAGCATCGAAGACGGCATGAACGGCATGGGGGAGATGGCCGAGTCTATTGCTTTCCTGCGAAGGATGATTGGAAAGTGGTTTTGAACCGGCATGGCGAATCCCTGGCTGCATTGGTGGACCGATACCGTTGCTTTAACGCAACAACCCACATTCCCCCGGCTCTTACTTGCGCTGGTGCTCGGCTCTTTCATAGGAGCCGAGCGGCAGTGGCGGCAGCGCGCCGCCGGTATGCGGACGAACACTCTCGTCTGTTTTGGAGCGGCCGCTTTTGCCGATTTGGGCGCGACGATAGGGGGACCCGGAACCACCAACATTATTGCCTATATCATCTCCGGCGTGGGTTTTTTGGGAGCGGGCGCCATCATGAAAGAGGGCGGCAGCATACGAGGTTTGAATACAGCTGCGACCCTGTGGTGTTCCGCTGCCGTGGGCGCATGCGCCGGGGCGGGAGAGATGCTCGATGCTGTCTTTGTAACGGTCCTGCTGATTAGCATTAATCTAGCGCTGCGGCCCATCTCCCGGTACATTGACCGACGCTCGATAGCCCGCTCGTTGCGGGCTGTGGATCGAACTGCCATTTATCGCATCAGCGTGGTTTGCCCCTTCGGTCATGAGTCCGAAGTTCGCGCTGCTCTGCTACAAGTAATCGCGGAACGCCCGCTGCTCTTGCGTGAACTCCGGACCGAGGACATCGGCGCTGGCGACGAAGCTCTTCTGCGGGCGGAAGTTCAATCCGAAATGCCGGGAAGTTCCGTTCTGGAAGAGGTCACCAGTCAGTTACGAAAAGACGAGCTTATATCAAGCGTCGAGTGGGCAGAAGCTCCGCTGGAGCTGGAGTGAATCAGGAAAAGATCATGTCAATTCTTGCGTATAAACAGAAAGGCAATTTCAATCAGCAAAATAACGACGACTGACAGCTCCAGAAAAAACGCCCTCCCCTGATGAAATTCATTGATCATCGAATCATATAGGTCACGAG
>JAFAZU010000455.1 GCA_019239585.1 Acidobacteriaceae bacterium | reverse complement strand
ACCGGCGCTCTCGCGATCGGCGCGAATCGCTCACGATCGGATGATTATTGCAGCACTTCGCAGCCGCCACGAGGACGTTCTCAGGTTTGGGCGGAGAGCAGAGGAGTTGCTTTCCAGCTACGAGCACAGCGGGAAAGTGGATCGGCAGGAAATCGATGAGTTGGTCCGCGCCTATATCAACATCGGCAACTGTTATACGGGTGAAAATCGATGGGACGACGCGATTCGGCTCTCAGGCCACGCCAAGGAGCTGGCCGTAGCTGCCGGTCTCTTGTACCGGGCGGGAGCTGCCGAAACGATTGTTTCCAAAGCGCTCCATGGTAGCGGACGTCTGGAGGAAGCTCTTCAGGCGAGTCGTGAAGCAGTTCGACTGCTGGAGCCTACGGCAGGAATAACAAAGTCAGCCCAAACCTTGGCATTAGCGGCAGCTCTCGTGCGTGAAGGCGAAATTTTAGGGGATGAAAACACGGTCAGTTTCGGTCGGACGCAAGACGCTGTGGCTCCGCTGGAACGTGCCTACGCGATTACAGACGATTTGATCCGGCGCGATCCCAATGATAGTGAAAGCCGAGCCCGGCTGTTTAATGCGAGCGTGCCCTTGGCCTATATTCTGCGTCAGCGAGACCCACAGCGCGCCTTGAATCTCTATAACACAACGCTCAGCCGTTTGGCAGAACTTCCAGATCATGTACGCGCTGGGCAGAAGGAAGTATGGGTTCTGGCCGCTTCCACCTACCCTTTGCGCCGCCTCGGTCGCAATGTTGAGGCCCATAGCCGCCTGAATCAGGCCCTGGCACGGCTCAGGGATCTCAAACTCTACCCCGCCGACGAACTAGGGCCGGAGTCGTTCGAGGAATTATGTGCTATGGCAGATTACAACGCAGCGACCGGAAACTTCTCGCGCGCGGCCGATTTATATGAAGAACTGCTGCGTAAAAGCATGGCCTCTCAACCAAATCCGGAGATCAACCTGTATGCTGCTGTTGGTCTGGCGCGCGTTTACACCGCATACGCCAGCCTTGATCGCCGCATAGGACGCAAGGACCTCGCCTCTATCTTGGAGGAGCGGCGCCGGGAGTTATGGCAGCATTGGGATACTAACTTGCCGCATAACAGCTTCATTCGCCGTCAACTCGAAGCGGTAAATAAGCCTGTTCAGTAAACCCGTTTTGAAGTAGGAGAATCCGCACTCGCGGATGAAATCGAATGCAGCTCAGAGCAAGACTTCTGGCCAGTCATTTGCAGAGTAGAGTAAGGAGTGAAAAGACCAGCGATGCAGATTACAGAACTGCTCCAACGCCTGCAGAGTGGTGATCGGGATGCAATGGACGCCGTCATCCCGCTCATTTATGAGGAGCTGAAAAAACTGGCGCGGGCGCATTTGCGGCGTGAGACACGAGCCGTCCCGCTCGAGACGACGGCGCTGGTCCATGAGGCCTTTGTAAAGCTAGCCCGGGGCAGGCATCCTTCCTATGAGAACCGAGCGCACTTCTATGGCATTGCGTCCCGACTGATGCGGCAAGTTCTAGTGGATACCGCCCGATCCAGAGTGGCCGAAAAGCGCGGTGCCGCCCAAAGAGTATCCTTGACTGACCTATCTGATTGGGGAGTGCAACCAGACCGGTCTTTGTTGGCTCTGGACGATGCGTTGCAGCAACTCGAAGAAACAGACCCAGTGAAAGGACAATTGATTGAAATGCGCTATTTCGGCGGCATGACAGCAGAGGAATCCGCGATCACGCTGTCCAAGCCCGTGCATCTCATCCGCCGGGAACTTCGCTTGGCCCAAGCTTGGCTGCACCAGGAAATGACGGGGGCAAGAGCTCTGCCGTTTTTTGCAGATCGAGCCATGTCGAAATAGCGCGTTTGACTATCAGAGGAGAAACATAAAAAGTAAATATTCCCCTCACTGGTAAAATTCGGGCGATGGCAGGCCGCAATGTTTTTACAGTATTGGAACAGACCGCAGAGAAGTACGGGAACGCAGCCGCTCTTCATCAGCCTACCGGAAGCAAGGGAAATACTCAGTATCAAACGTATTCTTGGAACAACTGGGTGCGGATTTCCCGCGAAATCGCTGTTGGGCTGCACACCCTAGGGCTCCAAAAGGGTGAGATCGCCTGCATCCTCTCCGAAACGCGGGCTGAGTTCTATCTTGTCGATCTTGGAATTATGGGCGCAGGCGGCGTGTCCGCAGCACTTTACACGGCTTATCCGATGGCGGATCTGGCTGGAAACATTCATTCTGTCCAGCCACGGTTCCTGCTGGTGGAAGATGAAAAAACTCTGCGGGCGCTAGCGCGTGCCGTCGAAGCCCGTGGGGAGCAGACGCCGCCGCATGTTGTGTTGATGACTGGAGAAAATTCGGAGTGCCGCTCTCTTGAGCAGGTTCGGGAACTCGGTCGGGCGGCCATGGAGAAAGATCCCGATCTTTTCCGCCGTTTGCAGGACGCGATCTCTCCGCAAGACCCAGCCATCTTATATCTGACTTCCGGCGCGACCGGCGAGCCGAAGATGGGCCTGAGTAGTCATGCGGCGATTCTGGCGAACATCGATATGGGACCTGTCGTGCTGCCCATCGGACCGGAAGATTCCACGCTCGTGTTCCTGCCCTCCGCCCATATTGCACAGCGTATTGTGCTCGAACTTGTCCCCATGCGCATGGGAACACCTGTCTGGTTTTCCGAGAGTTTGGCGCGTTTGCCATCAGATCTAAAATCCGTGCGACCCACTGTCTTTCTCGCTCCGCCGCGTGTGTGGGAGCGCATGTATGCAACGGTACAAACCGAGTTAAAAAAACGGCCTCCGGCAGCGCAGAAGCTGTTTGCAAAGGCTTTGGAATTAGGCATGAAAGCCAACCAATACCGCCAATCCGGAAAACGGGTGCCATTCGGATTGAGATCTCTTCTCAAGATTGCCGATAAGCTGGTGTTTTCCAAAGTGCGTGAGCGTCTGGGCGGGCGCATCCGCGTGGCTGCTTCCGGTGCGGCCCCTCTTGGCAAAGAACTCGGCGAGTTTTTCGGCGCGATTGGGATACCTATTGTCGAGGGTTATGGTTTAACGGAAGCGGGTGTTCTGGCCTTTAATCCTTTAAAGCAACCCAAACCGGGCAGCATTGGAAAACTCCTTCCCGGTGTGGAAGCCCGATTGGCCGAAGATGGTGAATTACAGGTGCGCACGCCCTGCCTTTTCAACGGCTATTACCACGATGAAGCGGCAACCCAGTTCGTCATGACCGAAGACGGCTGGTTCTCAACCGGCGACATCGCACAAGTCGATGACCAGGGCTATTGGTACATTACCGGGCGCAAGAAAGAACTGATCGTCTCATCAAACGGTAAAAAGATCTACCCATCCCGCATTGAAAACCTGTTTAAGATGGAGCCTGTCGTGAATCAAGTGCTCCTGATTGGCGATAAGAAACCCTATGTCACCGCTCTGCTCACCTTGAACATACAGCAGGTGCAGAATATCGCGGGAGGAGACGCGTTAAAAGGCAAAGATGTGTCGGAAATTGCGGGAGCGGAGCCCGTGACAAAAGCGGTGCAACAGGCGGTCTCGCGCGTGAACAAACAACTGGCCGATTTTGAGCGTATCAGGCGTTTTAAAGTGCTAGACCGGGAGTTCTCGATTGAGTACGGTGAACTAACACCAACGATGAAGCTTCGGCGCTCTCAGGTGCTTGAGAACCACAAGCAGCTAGTGAGCGAACTTTACCTAGGGCGAGAAGAGATTGACTAAATCTCAACTCTTCTAACAGATCCGAAGGCAGAGCTGTTTTGCCGGCGGGTACTGCGAAGTTGAAAAGAGAGTTCGATGGTGTCATATGCTTAAAGTCCAATCCGAGATTAAACGGCCGTTTGAGCTTCTGCCCTTGTTTCGTGAACGAGTCTGGGGACGGGAAAGCCTCCTGCCTTATTACTCAAGTGCTGTTACGGTAAATAAACGTATCGGAGAAATTTGGTTTACTTTTAATGAAAACGACACCGCTCTAGGTAAGTCGCTGGGGCAGGTCATCTCGGAAAACTCCGGCATTTTAGGTGCTGGGGCTAATTTGGATCACGCCGGCATTTGCCCGCTGCTAGTAAAGCTGATTTTCACGACCGAGCGCCTGTC
>JAFAZU010000403.1 GCA_019239585.1 Acidobacteriaceae bacterium | reverse complement strand
GCGCCGTCAGAGCAGTGATAGCGACAGACGCAACCGAGCTTGATCCGGCCCCTACCGGTTCTACAGCCAGCGCCTCTGACGCAGGCGGCATGTCACCAAAACCTAAAGTAAGATTCATGATTCGCCTTTTCTACGGTAGCGGAGGTTTATCGAAAGAACAAGGGCGATTTTGGATAGAATTGGTGATTATGGCCCAGGCTGTATGTCGCATGACGTTATTGCTGATCGTGACAACAGCTAGATAGTGGATTGCTTCTTTGATACGAGCGCTGCGGTTAGGTACTACCATGCAGAACTTGGCACTGAAAAAGTGGCAAACGTGAGATAGAAGTGTTTATCCAACAATACAGCTTCTCGTACCGACTTCGAACGCTGGATGCGCTTTAACTTTCAACTGCGCTGGATTTACGGAGTCAGGATCTGCTCGATCAGTTTGTAGTGGCGGATACCAATTAGCGGAATTAGAGCGGTTTGCATTTGAGCTAAGCTTTAAAGCCGGTCCCTGCGTTCGCGGCTCCGTTTGCGCGTCGGAGCCAGGAACGGAGTGACTGGGTTCCATGGAATCGAAACCCGGTTTAGCATCCTTGGAAGTCTTGTCCGTTCTAAATCCCGAATTATCTCAAGCCGATGTGCTTACGACATACTTTAGCAACTCTCATGTCACATGCTTGTAAACTCCCGTTCGGATAATGAGCCGTAACTTTGTCCGATAGGAGTCACCAATGTACTGTCGCACCAGGGCAGCCAGCACTCTGCTGTTAGGCGCTGCCCTATTCAGCCCATATGTGTTTGCGGATCCGATCCAAACCGTTTTTGTAATCGCCATGGAGAACCACAATTGGACGCAGCCCGCTCAAGTTCCGGGCGGCATTCAACAAATCTCCGGAAATCCGAATGCGCCCTTTATCAACAGCTTGGTAAACGGCACGGCGTCTGCCGTTATCAATGGCGTGAACACGAATATCAGCAGCCAGACCGCTTACGCGAGCAGCTATCATAATGTGCTCGCAACACCCAGCGGCAATAATCCGAGCATTCATCCATCAGAGCCGAATTATATCTGGGCCGAGGCGGGCACAAACTTCGGGGTAAATAATGATAATGATCCTTATCAGTCGCCCGGCGGCACGAACCAGAACACCAATCAGCACCTCAGCGCTTATTTGGCCAACGCGGGCAAAACGTGGCGGTCTTATCAGGAAGACGTTAACCTCGTGAAGAATGCCGGCGGTCAGCTCACCAACACAGTTCTATCGAAGGATCAGTGGACTGTTCCACTCTCAAGCTTTTCCGGCAACTTCGCCAGCGGCACGAATGAGTACAACGGATCAGCCCAGTACAACTACGCTGCCAAACATAATCCGCAGCTATTCTTTACGGACACCAACGGCGGCAACAATTCAACTCCGAGCAACCCGCAAGCGCAAAATTACGCGCCGTTACAGCAATTGAAAACAGATTTGGTCAATAATACGGCCGCTAACTACAACTGGATCACACCTAATCAGTACAACGATATGCACACAGCCCTGAGCGGAGGCTATAAAGGATTAACAGGCGATGCAGCCAACATCAAACAGGGCGATGACTTCCTGAGTCAAATTATTCCGACCATCATGGCCTCAAAGGCGTATCAAAATAATGGCGCAATTATCCTCTGGTGGGATGAAAGCGAGTCTACCGGCGTTCCTGGTGATAACGCAAACGATTTCAACCACACCATCCCGGAAATCATTATTTCGCCGGACGCCCACGCGAATGTGAATGGACTGCCGTACAACAGCTCCGTAAACCTCACCCACTCGTCCGATCTGCGCACCATGCAGGAGATTTTCGGCGTCGGCCCGTATCTCGGTGACGCAGCAAACGCCACAGACCTATCGGATCTGTTTGCCCCCGGTTCGATACCGCCCTTAGCCACGCCCGTTCCTGAGCCTGCTACCTACACAGCCGTCATAGCAGGATTAGGGCTGATTGCCTTCGCGCTCCGCCGCGCAAAACGGTAGAGCTTCAGCCAGTTATGCCCGCCAGCTTTTGAACGGTTTGAAATGTATCAATATCGGCTACGCTTTTGTCCGTGCGATAGCGCTTCACACGGGCAAAGCGGAGCGCGAGACCGCTTTTGTATCGTGGGCTGATCTGGATTTCATTAAACGCAATTTCCACCACAATCTTAGGCTCGACGTACACGGTATAACTATCGCGAGCGACTTCGAGTTTTAGCAGTTCCTCCGTTTGCCAGCGAAGCATCTCATCCGTCAGGCCCTTGAATGTTTTCCCGAGCATGGCAAAGCCGCCCTTTTCCGTATCGCGTGCCCCCAAGTGAAGATTGCTGAGGAAACCCTGCCGACGTCCGTTGCCCCACTCGGCGGCTAGAATAACCAGATCCAGCGTTTTCGCATGCTTAATCTTGAGCCAGCTTTGTCCTCGCGACCCGGCTGCATAGGGAGATCCGGGCGCTTTCGCCATAACGCCTTCATGGCCTCGCTCGAGCGCCCCATGCAGAAAATCTTCGGCCTTGTTGACATCTGCCGTAAGGAGATGGGGAACAACCGCAGACGGGGGAGCCAACTGCTGCAACTCGCCGAAACGTATTCTCTGTGGTTCGTCCAGGGTCGAAGCACCATTAAGGTAGACCAAATCGAACCAGAAAGGCATTACCGGCAGTTCGCTCCGCATCCGGTCCACATCGAGCTTGCGCCCAAACCGCCGCATGGTTACCTGAAACGGCTGCGGACGCCCGTCAGGGTCTATGCTCAACACTTCACCATCGAGAATCAAATCGCGAGCCGGTAAAGCGCGCACCGCTTCCACCACTTCTGGCACCGCTACGCTCACATCATTTAATTGCCGCGAGAAAACTGCAACCTGATCTCCGGATTTGTGAACCTGTACGCGTGCGCCATCGAACTTGTATTCCAGCGCAGCTTCTCCCAAGTCTCCGAGAGCGCACCCGACATCATCGGCAGTTCCCGCCA
>JAFAZU010000217.1 GCA_019239585.1 Acidobacteriaceae bacterium | reverse complement strand
GGGCGGCGGTTCGGCTTTGTTTGATGCGATCTACTTGGCTTGCACCAGCCGGAAACTGGTTCAGGGAGAACCGATTGAGCCGCGCCGGATTATCGTGATTCTGGGGGACGGGCATGATAACGCCAGCAAGCATTCCTTGCAGCAGGTTATCGAACTGGCGCAGCGAAACCTGGTGACAGTTTATTGCATCAGCACGGAAGCGTTTGGCTTTAGCAATGAGAACAACGATACGCTGGTACGGCTGGCACAGGAAACCGGGGGCCGCGTGGTGTATCCGCTGGGGGATGTTTATAAGGACACGGACGGGTATCTTTCGCATCCTTCGGATGACGGCAATTATGCGCTGACGGTTGGTACAGGCGCTTATAAATCGGTTGTGGACGGGCGCATGTATCATGCCATTTCGGACATTGCGGGCGAGGTGACAACGCAGTACATCATTCGGTATGTTTCCGATAATCCGAAAGACAAGGAATACCGGAGCGTCAAGGTGGTTGTGGATCTGGGCAATGTGCATGTACGGGCGCGCAAAGGTTATTACGCCACTTCTCCGCAGTGATACCCGTACGGCAGGTACGGCTTTCCTTATCGCACAATTTTTTCAAAAACGGTAAGCTGATATTGCAATGTCGGCGCGTGTAATCAGCATTCGGGAGTATGCCCCTAAGCCGGGGGAGTACTCTTTGCTGCTAGCAGAGCTGCCGAAGCGCGGCGTTGAAACGGTAGGCGTGCTACTGCTTGATCCAGCGAGCGATATTTTGTATCTTCGGCTGCGGCGCGATTGGGACCGGTTTGCCAATCAAGAGGATGCCGAGGTGCTGTCGGAACTGGAAGAACACCTCCAAACCTGGGCGCAGGAACAGGGCGGCGCAGCGGTTCTGCGGCATCTGGAAGCGGACGCTTCGAACAGCCTGCGTGTAACGGACCGGGAAGCGGTGACGGCGCGTGACTTTGACAAAATGCTGAGCGAACTTTATCGGCAGCATGTTCCGGCGCAAGTGCTGGAGTTCCGGACGCACTTGCCGCGTTATTCGCTGGCGGTGGCAGCGGGTCCGTTTCTGACTAATCCGGAAGACGTTTCGGCGGAAGAGTGGTTGGAGGTACCGCCGGATTTAAAACTTGATGAAGGTATGTTTGTCGCTGAGATTCGCGGCCATTCGATGGAGCCAAAAATCCCGGACGGCAGCCTATGTGTGTTCCGGCGCAATGTGGTGGGGTCGCGAAATAACCGGCTGGTGCTGGTGCGGAATTCGGAACTGGCCGACGACAACCAGTACACGGTTAAGCGGTACAAAAGCGAGAAGCAGGTCACGGAAGAAGGATTTGTGCAGACCCGCATCCGGCTCGAAAGCCTGAACCCAGCTTACCCCTCGTGGGATCTGGATGAGGAAGAAGGAAAGTACCAGATCATGGCGGAGTTCGTGCGGGTGCTGGAGTAGCTTGTCAAGGGGGAGAGATCGAAGCCTGGTAATAATTGCTTCTTCGATTGTCATATGCCGCTCTCATCAGGCTGACTTAGACGAGATTTGCTTGATATAAGGCAAGAAGTTTGCTCCACGCGCGCTCTGCGGCGGGCTTGTTGTAGATCGGCGTGCCGTTCTGCTCCGGCATATCCGGCACACACCAACCATGCAGGGTCCCCGTATACACTTCCACTTCGGCCGGAACGTGGGCATTTGCGAACGCTTCCCTCAATTTGTCTTTTGCATCCGGTTGCCGTGCGTCGTCGTTCGCAGCCACGCCGAAATACATATGGGCCTTAATCTTCGGTGCGAGCAGATGCGGGCTATTGGGTTTATCGGTCACGAGACCGCCACCGTGGAATGAGGCACCCGCACCAATACGATCCGGCAATGTCGCGGCGGTTCTCACAACGAGCGCTCCGCCCATACAGTAGCCCTGGGTTCCAATCTTCTTGGTACTGCTCACTTCTTTTTGCGCGTCCAGGAATGTAACGTAAGCGCGAGCATCCTTCTCAGCGTGTCCGGGCGCGTTCACTGATTCCATTAGTGGCCGCAGTTTTTCCCGGTCAGCCGGATTTCCAAAATCAAAGTGGGAAGCATCCGAAAAAGGGGCTTTGGTCACACGGTAGAAAGGGTTAGGCACCAGGACGGTGTATCCCTCCGCAGCCAGACGCTTGGCCATGTCCCGCATAGAAGGTCGCAATCCGAAGGCATCGGGCCAGAGCAGCACGCCCGGATGGGAGCCTGTCTTTGGATGAACAAGAGCGGCATCACATGTTCCGTCGGCAATCTTGATTTCGACGTTCGTCTCAACAATGCTGGAATCTCCGGTCGCTCCTGCTGTAGCGGTCAGGCTGGCGGCCATGGAGAGGGCAACGAAGTCACGCCGTCCCATCCCGCCGGATCCCACGTTATTCTGCTGTTGATTATTCTGGTCTTCCGCCATGGCCGTTCTTTCCATGAGTGTATCGCTCATGATACTTCGATAGTCAAATTCCTTCCAGGCTCGCACTTTGTTTCCTCCGCGAAGGTAAACAGCATAGTTCCCTTCCCCCATTGAATTTGATGCTGGATTGCACCCTTACCCGTTTGGGCGCTGGAGCGGCCACTGGTCCTACCAGGGAGTTCGACTTGGCGGATGGGGAGCGATCCTTCGGTGGTGTTCAGCGTAAAGCTGGTCTTTCCTCCCCGTTGGTTAAGCGCGAAAGTGCCCCAACCGGTGCCGGTGGACCAGAAGGAACGAAAGTCAGGAGTTTTGATCCGAGGCATGGCGCTGAGGTGCCGGTCCGCACCTCGGTAACGAAAGCCGCTGAGAGCCAAGATGCCGGACCAGGAGGCCATCGCACGGGCATAATGATGTCCGCATTCGGCCTCATCCCAGGGATTGCGGCGTACCCCGTCGTACCGTCTTCGGATATCGTTGATGCACTCCAGGCCGCGCTCTATCATGCCTTCATAAAGCATCAGGACGGCAGCGGAGTATTCGAATCCGGTCATCACCTCGGCATAGTAAGGAAAGGGAATCTGCGGCCGTTCGCCCCTGCCGTAGTCGCAGATCACCAGCGCCCCCTCGTCATTCAAGGCGAAGGTGCGTTGCACACTATCATGGTCGAACAGGTTGGGTTTGTGATTGTATCGATAGATGGACGAAAGAGTTTTTTGAATGTGGTCCCCATTAAGAAGCAATCCCAGCCCGGCGACTTCGGCGAGATACTGGCCTAGAAGCTGATCGACCAGACAGCCATTGCCGACTTGATACTGCGGGTGCTGCGGATCGTCGGCCCCCATTCCGCTTCGCAGGCCTTTTGCGATGGTGTCAGCCGGACGGCCTTCAATGGTCTGTACGTAGTATTCGCCATTGAAGGCGTGAGTATCGAACCACGTTTTTCCGCTCTCGAATAGCCGCCGGTACTCCGCAGCCGTTTCCTGTTCACCTACAGCCCGCGCCATTTCCTCACCGGCTCGCAAAGCCCCGAGATAATAGATTCCACACAGTGGATTCGGGCCGTAGAACTCCACGTCATAGGTGTTGTGCTGTACGCCTTCGAGAATGCCGTCCCGATTGGCATCCCACCCTCCCGGTATCCAGGCAAATTGGAGGGCGCGTTTCACTTTGGGCCAGAATTCACGGAGGAAATTGGGGTCTCCCCCAAGCTGCCAATCCAGATACACCTTTATGATCTGCCCCATTTGTCCGTCAGCAGCGGCATAGCCGAAACGCTCGATGCCATCCGGGAGTAACTGCCGGAAGTACATGGCTCCTCGCTCATCCATTGAATAGCCGAAGGCGCTGCGCCGCATAGAGTGGGACAAAGACGGAAAGAGATGCGAAGTGGCCGTTTCATAGTTCCAGACGTGGGTGCAATTCCCGAAACAACAGCCGAGCTTATCGTTTACGCCTTCGAAGCCGTGGAACTCGCCGTCGGCAGTACGGAAGCAGGTAGTCGTGACCAGCGTGGAAAGATTTGACATGGCCGCTTCCTTGGCGGGGGCGGGCAGAGTTGTTTCCCGCATGGCTGTTATGAAACGGCGAGTGCGACTCTCCAGATTTGGCAGATGGGCTGCTAAATACTCAGCAACAGACCATGCGTCAGGAAATCGAGTAGCGTACCAATTTCCTATAATTGTTTTCTCGTGACCTTTAGGCGCTTGCCAGCCGCAGCGCTCCGGCGTCCGGTTAGGGAAATGCCAGGCCAACACAAATGTGTACTCTCTTTCGGCTCCCGGCAGGATTTTTTGATTTAGGCACACGGAGCCGACTGAATTTAAATCTGCTGCTTCCGGACCGAGCTTGCCATCGCTGGAGAAATCGTCCCAGAACAGCAAGGGGCTGTTCCACCAGCGACCGGCAGGCCAGCCTCTCAAACTGGTAAACTCGCCTTTGCCGGAGTGGAGAACGGCTAAAGCAAAGCTGCCGCTCCCGACGTCCTCTTGGGTCAAGCCCCCATTGCGCATCAGAATGCCTTTCAGCCTCTGGCTGGCGCGAAGCTCGTTGGGGCGTTTATCATCTTCCCGTCTGGCAGGCGCCGTACGATCATGCGCCCCGACCGGATTCTCAATGGCGAATGCAATCGAAACGGAGACTGTCGATTTTCCTGTATTCCGCACGCGGTAGCGCAGAACGGCAGCAGGCAGGCCGGACTCATCAGCATCCAGAGGGATGAAGGGCGTTCCCGCTTCGAGCTTTACTGTAACTGGAAAGCGTGTGTCGTGGAATTCGATCTGTGCGAACGGAAACTCACCGGTGAACGTCGCTCCCTGCAAACGTGAAAGACCGGGAGCGTTGCGCGAACCTAGTCCCTCCTGCCCCTCGTAGGGTGGTTCGATCCGTGCTTCCAGAACATGGGAGATGGGCTTTTTGCCTTCCGCTCCCACCCAGATACTCGGAAAGGCATACGGAGGAGAGTTTCCTTTATCGGCCTTGTTGAAGATTTCCCAATCACGCAGTTGCCCTCTTCCGCCTAGCCCAATGCTTCCCGCCCCGATACCGCCGAGCGGAAAGGAAATCATCGCTAAGGCGGGTCCAGTGAAGTTTCGAGGGTAAGCGACTTCACTTGTAGACTTCGCTCGTGCTGTTTGTCCTTCAGCTTGGTTATTGACATTGAAGCCCGGCAGTGGTGCTGTACTGGCCAGCGCCACCGATTTCAGAAAACCGCGACGATGCGTTCCGTTTTCTTCACTCATTACTGAGACTTTGCCATATAACTCTTAAAAAGTTAACTTTAAGGCAAGTTGCAATTGGCGCGATGATCCCGAGTCGCCCGTCGGGAAGCGAGTACTGTTAATTAACCCAAAAGTGGAAGTTCCGAGAGTGGATAACGGCTGACCGAAGTTGGTCTGGTTCAACAAATCGAAAGCATCGGCCCGCAACTGCCAACTGACACGCTCGGAAATCCTGGTGTTCTTTACCAAAGAAAAATCCAAGTTCGAAAAACCCGGACCGATGACAACATTCCGCCCCATATTCCCAAATGCATTCACCGGATTGGTGAGCACCGAACGGTTCTGTATATAGGTGATAAATGTAGAGGCTCCATTCAAAGCCGGACTAAAGCCCGTAATGACCGGGCCGTTTACATTGGGCCGCACGGTTGTAAATCCCGTGAGCCCGGTGTTTGAAGTATGGAAGTTAACAGGATTGCCGCTCTGAAGTGTTTCGATCAGCGATATTTCCCAACCTTCAGCCAGTCGATTACCACGAAATGGCAAGTCATAAACTGCACTTAAAACGAAACGATGGCGCGCATCGAAATCTGACAGGCCGCGATCACCACGAATGTTGTAGCTATCTTGGATCACGACGCCCTGAATATTCCGTGAGTTCTCATCAATCGACTTTGACCATGTGTAGGAGCCGTTGAACTGCAAGCCTCGGGAAAGGCGCTTCTGCAGGGTGAGCCAGAGAGCCTGATAAGAGGAGTTTCCATCGCTCTCATAAACTGTATGTTGCTTAAAGGCAATCCCGCACCAATCGGGCTATTAGCCGATAGCGTACGGTAAGGACGCACGCCATTGATGGGCTGATTGTAATTACGGGCGAGGTTCAAATATGTGCCTTTGCTGCCGACATAACGGGCGCTCAACCCATAATCGTTACCCAACTGCTGCTCGAAGCTGAAGTTCCAGGACTGCACATTGGCGTTTTTATAGTTGTGGGCGACCGAAGTCGGAGAGATGCTTCCGCCTGCCAGCGAATAAGCATTGCTGAAGCTCACATACGGAACAGCTGGGGTGGATGAGAATGTGACCGGAATCGAGTAGGGAGGATTGCTGACCAATCCGGTAACCAGTCCAGCAATCGGCTGATCCACAAAGATCGCGTAGGCGCTGCGGATAACGCTCTTTCCGTCTCCTCGCAAATCCCATGCAAACCCAACACGCGGTTCAAAGTTCAAGGCGCTCTGATTATAGGCGTAACTCAATCCGCCGCTCCCCCC
>JAFAZU010000097.1 GCA_019239585.1 Acidobacteriaceae bacterium | reverse complement strand
ACGTTTCCTGCGCGCCGCTGCTTGAAACCAGCAACGGAGCAGCTGCCAGAGCGCCTGCAGAACGTGTAAAATCCCGACGTGTCATTTTCATAGAAACTGCTCTCATTCAACTATAAGTTCAGTGTAGCCAATAGTTTGGCTATCATTATGATTAAAGGCAGAGTATGAGAATTAATGTAGGTGAAGCTCGGGATAAGCTCACTCAACTTCTCCAGGATGTCGAAAATGGCGAAGAGGTCACTATCTGCCGCAACGGCAAACCAGTTGCTGACCTGGTACCGACTAAGGCGTTAAAAAAGGAACGTCCGAAGTACGGCACTTTGAAGGACAAAATTAAAATTAATGACCCGGACTGGTGGAAGCCACAGAATGATATCGAAGCTTGGTTGAAAGGAGACGTTTAGTGCGTGTTCTCCTGGACACATACATACTCATTACTGCGGCAAAGAAAGGTTTAGAAGGTCTTAGTCCGAAAGCTCGCAAAGTGATGGAGGACGATGAAGTTGAGCGTGTTCTGAGCGCCGTATCGATAACAGAAATTGTTATCAAGGCAAAAATTGGCAAGTTGGATCTAACCTCCAGTACTGTAGTGCAAGCCATTACTGAGATGCGCCTCACCCTTTTGCCCTACACCGTTAAACATGCCCTGCGTATGTTCGATCTGCCTTTGCTGCATGGCGATCCTTTTGATCGGATGCTGATCGCGACCGCGCTCGCCGAAGACCTGCCCATTCTTAGCCCTGACCGTACCCTCTCCGAATACCCCGGCCTGCAACTCATCAAAGCCTAGCCGCCCCTGTCCGCTTGCGGGATACCAATCCCATTTACGTACACTACGGCGGTGAATAAGAGCACAAAAGGCGCATAGCTCGCTCAAAAACTGGAACGGAAACACGAAAACTGCGTATATAGTCAGCAATGGCCCAAACGCTTCGCTATACCGTTCGAACTCTGCTCCGCACCCCCGGTTTTACGTTTGCCGCCCTGATCTGCCTGACGCTCGGCATCGGAGCCACTTCCGCGATCTTCAGCATCGTGAACGCGGTCATTTTACAGCCGCTGCCCTATCCAAACTCGGACCGCCTCGTCCGCTTATACACCGAATTCCCGACCTTTCCCGGCGGAGGTCTATCGAAGTTCTGGGTGTCGGAGCCGGAGGTTTTCGACCTCAAAAACGCAGGGCAGTCGTTTGAAGCGATCGGAGCCTGGGACGTAACCAGCACCAACATTGCCGGTGTGAACCGGCCCGTTCGCGCCACGGTCGCTGAAGTCAGCGCGGAAATCCCGAAAATACTATCGGCAAAACCGCTTCTCGGCCACCTCATTACGTCGCAAGACGACGCACCGGGAGCGTCGCCTGTGGTCATGCTCTCCTACGGACTCTGGAAGCGCGACTTCGCCGGTGATCCCAGCGTAATCGGAAAACAAACTTATCTGAATGGCGCAAAGGCTACCGTGATCGCCGTCATGCCGAAAGGATTTATTTTCCCGCCCGGTCAAGTGGATCAGGCAGAAGCCTGGACAGCTCTCCAGCTCAACTCAAAGAGCACCAATCGCGGCGGTCATAATTACAATGTTTTGGCCCGGCTCCGGCCTGGAGTCACGCTGGCAAGAGCTCGCGATGAAATGTCCCGCCTCGTCGCCCGCTGGGGAGAAGCGGCATCGCCCAAAAATCATGTCTTCAACCCGAAAGATCATCCTGTTTCGATGTACTCCTTCTATGACGAAGTAGTCGGCGGAGTGCGAAAGGCAATGCTGATGTTGCTGGGCGCAGTGGTCTTTGTTCTGCTCATTGCTTGCGTGAACGTCGCCAATTTGCTGCTGGCCCGCAGCGAGGCCCGCCAACGTGAAATTGCCATCCGTCGGGCTGTGGGCGCCTCCACCGCCACGCTTTTGAAGCAGTTCATCGCGGAAGGCGCACTGCTGTCCCTCGTGGGAGGAGCGCTCGGAATAGCGCTTGCCTTCCAAAGCCTTCAATTGATTCGATCCATCAACTCAGGCAGTATTCCACGAGCGGAAGAGATCCGCCTAGACTGGCCGGTGCTGCTCTTTACTCTGGCGATTTCATTGTTGACGGGAGTGCTCTTCGGTTTTGCTCCTTTTGTTCATGTTTCGGCGATACGAGTCTATGAAACCTTAAAGGCATCCGGCGGCCGCGCCTCGGCAACCCGCAGCTCAAACCGCTTTCGCTGGGTGCTCGTCACCGCGCAGACGGCAATGGCTTTTCTGCTGGTCGCGGGCGCTGGGTTGATGGTGCGAGGTTTTTGGAAGTTGCAGCAGGTCCATCCCGGCTTCAACCCCGAGCGCATTCTCACCTTTAACGTTACCTTGCCGGATACAACCTACAAAGATCCGGCGAGCAAACAGAACTTCTGGAGGCTGTTGCAGGAGCATTTGAACCGGTTGCCCGGGGTTCAATCCGCCACTCTTATGTATGGCTTGCCGCCGGTCAGGCAAGAACTTGACAACGATACGGATATCGAAGGCTTTGTTCGAGTCCCCAATGGACCGATTCAGAACGTTGCCTATTACCAGATCGCAGGAGACCGCTTCTTTCAAACTATGGGCGCACACCTGATGGAGGGCCGCTTTCTTGAGGAACG
>JAFAZU010000704.1 GCA_019239585.1 Acidobacteriaceae bacterium | reverse complement strand
ATGTGCATACGCCGCAATCCACCTACGGCTTTGGAGTTGTACCAGACACTGGCAATTGCACCATGCGGCACGTCGGATTTGTATTCCAGAAATGCAGCGCCTGGGACCTCGTACATGCTCTTGACTGAATTCAATGATTCGCTTGAGACCGGATTGCGCGGGTCCGTTGTTTGTACGCCATCAACGACAAAGGTATACCGATACACACCGGGCTGGATGGGACCGAAGTCGACCGTCCACACCCCTTTCTCCCCACGCATCATCGGCAATCCCGTCGTGCCCCTCATGACTTCCTGGGGACTGATTCCGGGAGTGGATTCGGGTCCTTCTGCCTGTAGCTTTACCTGCCGCGCATCCGGGGCATAGAGGCGGAAAGTCACGCGACCGTTCGAGCCGACCTCGGGCGACCGCAACGTATCATTGGGCGTCGGCTGTGGAGGAGTAAAGGCAGGCGGCTCCGGTTTTGTATTAGGTGTCTGTTGAGCCCTGGCAAACGGGGCGGGACACACCAGAAGAGCAATCACGATAATGGCTGACGACGAGACGTTAACTGGTTTCATCGGTTCCTTTCTTGCCATGCTTATTAAGCAGTTCCTGTGAATGGTTACTACTCTGAACTGCGCACGTCGATCGCGTACAACGTATGGTGGGCCAGAATGAACAGTGTGCGCCCTTCCGCGCCGCCAAACACGAGATCGATCGGGCGCTCCGGCACCTGAATCTGCGCTATCTGCCGACCTGCTGCGTTGTAGACGAAAATCTGTCC
This sequence comes from Acidobacteriaceae bacterium, assembly GCA_019239585.1. Taxonomy (GTDB): domain Bacteria; phylum Acidobacteriota; class Terriglobia; order Bryobacterales; family Bryobacteraceae; genus Bog-105. The sequence continues at coordinate 4,072 of JAFAZU010000704.1, read as the reverse complement.
GTTCGCCACGTACACATTGCCTTTGCTGTCGACTACGACGCTTTCTCCGCCACGCTCGGCAAAGGGATGGAGGTCGCGGAGAGCTCCGTCCGGGCTCACGACCGCGCTGTAGGTGAGGTCTTCCGACTCACTGCTGACATAAATGCGTTGGCCGGGAAGGGCAGTGACAAAACCGTACGTGTCCAGATTATCGGAAAAGCGCCAGCCACTGGTGTCAGTAGATGGCCCCTGCTGGAACACGCGTCCCGCCGGCAGGACCGTGCTGCCATCCGGCGAGACGTAGTTCCGGACTTTTGGGGTTGACACATCCTCAGCAAACATTTCCGATAAAGTTTTGTAAGTGAGCGTGTGAAGGTCGAGCTGATCTTTGAATTCACCGTTGTTCCAGTAGTTCACGGGCAGCAGTATCCGCACGTCCGGTCGTAGCCTGGCGGGGCTCGGCGCCAGCACGTTGATTTCCGTTTCCGGTGTTCCTGGGCGGAAGCAGTAAACGGTTCCCTGCGGCCCGGCGGAAGAAAGTACCAGCAGATTGCCCGACTTATCAAAAGCCAGGTTTACCGGGTCCAGCGGATTGTCTCGTTCGATGTTTAGTCCTTCTTTGGGTGACCATCGGTAGATGCGTTGCTCATGGTGATCGACGAAATAGAGCTGGCCGGAGCCATCTACAGTGGCGCCCGAAATTGAGTAGAAACCGCCTGCCAGTTTTTGTACTTGCGAGCTTGGCTCCAGCACGGTAGACGCATCGGTGGGAGCGGGCGTGGGCGGTTTGGCCGGAATGTCGAGCACGGCAAACTCTCGTTCGCGCACCTCCAAGTGATGCGTCATGTCTTCCATCGCGTTCTCATAAGGAAATTTGCTGGCACGCAGAAACGTCCCGCAGCCGTTCTCGTCACAGGTCGCATAGCCGCTTTCAGCATTGATATGAACGTTACGGAAGTGAATGTCAGTGGAATGGTAGAGTCGAACGGCTGCAGGGAATGGTCCGTGCGAGCGCGCCACGCGATAGGCGTGATAGTTCGCTACCGTGATGTTTTTCGACCAATCCAATTCCAGAGATAAAGCTTCAGGACTCTCGCCTGCCTCCTCCTCGGTTTGCGGCGCATTGAGATCCCAGTTCTCCACACGGTCGAACTTGATCTCGTTGCGAACGTGGTGTTCGGCTGAAAGCTCATACACATGGCCGGGGGTTTGGGTATCTGATACATAGAATCCTGCCTGGGCAAAAGTGTCTGGGGTCCAGATGTCGGCAAAGGTGCCTCCGCCGCCATCCGTTACCCAGAGGCTGGGATACTGCCCGTCCCATCGCTTGCGCAGATCGGGGTCAGCCGAGTGATTGGCGTTGTAAGGATTGACGCCGCTGCCATGACCGCCGAGGAGGCGTACATCATTGATCAGTGAACTTTCACCAGCGCGCCACAGCACGCCCGTTGCACGGGGATTGATCCCGCCGGTAAAGACGCCCAAACCGCTGAGGATATTCGAGCCGCCACGGGGTGCCGAAATCAGAGCACGAGGCGCGCCGATTCCCCCATAGGCGGCCGTTCCATCTGGAAGGTCGAACTGGGTCAACAGCGGGTGCAGCCCAATGAGGACCGTGTCTGGTTTGAGCTGCAGCGTATCGCGCACAAGGTAGTGGCCGCTCGAAAAATAGAGCACCTGATGTGTGTCAATGGCTTTTTGAATGGCGGCAGTATCGTCGGTTTTTCCGTCGCCAGTAACAGCAAGGGTGTGAACGTTGACCCAATTTTCCGTCCGTGGTAATGGACGAATTGCCGGCGGGAGCGGCGGGGGCAGAGTGCTCAGAGGCATGGCGTCATAGAGCATGTCCACAGCGCCGGTCATCCCCTCACCGGGCAAGATGAGGCCGTAATTGAAATTTCTGACCTGATAGGTGGAACCCTTGCCGGGTATCTTCTTCCCACTTTCCCGCAAAAGGGCGAAGGTCGGCACGTCCTTCAAAATGGCGTTCTCGAAACCAATCTCAGTAAGAGGACTCTTCTCGTTGCTGACAATCACGGCGGGGCCGGAGAGATTCTCAAAGCGGCTATCCTTTACCCACAGTTCGTCGGAATAATGGGGATCGATATCGATGGCCGTTGGCACATGGCGGAACGTATCGCGGATCAGGGTAAGTCCTGCCTCATGCTCACGAATGGCCGCCTCACGCTGGTCCTCAAAGACCGAATCGAGCAGCGTGAACTGCCAGGCAGGCGATGTCTTTTCTGTCAAAATGCCGTAACGACCGCCATAGAAGTGCAAATCCTCGGCTTCGTTGCCGATCTGGGTGAGGGCCGCCAGACCGGAACCGACATGGAAATCCATGTGGCTGAGATAGGCATGCTGGGCCACGTGGAAACGGATGCCGATCGCCGCCGGGTTGCCGTCGCCGATCTCGAAATCGATATTGCTCATCGCTGAGTAGAAGGTGCCGGAGTTAGCATCGGCGATCGCTTGACTGGGCGGCACGCTACCTGGTGGAGGGAAAGGGATGCGGCGCGTGGTATCCGATGACGGACCGGGACGCGCGCCGGTGAACATCACCATAACGCCTATGCCTTCCTGAAAGCCCGGCGTGTTGCTAGTTAAAAGAAAGACAGGGCGCGTGGCGCCATAGCCGAAGACGCGCACGCCCGGCCAAACATAAATGGTTCGCGTCAGCCGGTAGCGTCCCGACGGAATGAACACCAAACCTGCATGAGCGTGGTGTTCGGCTTGATCGATGGCCGCCTGGATCGCCGCGCTATCGTCGCTTTTTCCATCGCCGCGGGCCCCAAATTCGGCCGCTGTGAGATAAACAGCTTGTTGGTCCTCCAGCCGCATGGTGATGGCAGAGGCAGCCGAAACAGCAGAAGCACTGCCCAGTAGCAGAAGGATCAGCAACAGAGTCTTTGAGTTATGTACATTCATAGCGGGCTTAATTGTGTCTCAGGAACTGATGATTTCACACCCTAGCGATCGGGTTGGCTGAATTTTTGACAATGGCAACTCTTTAATGGCCTGGCTGAGCGGTCTGAATGGCGTAGATCGAGGACCGGGCGCCGACAAACAGGATTTGCCGCCCGTTTCCTCCGAAAGCCAGACTGCTGGGGCGCTCCGGTATTTCGAGTACTCCGGTCGGACGGCCCTCCTTGTCATATACGTAGACTTGACCGCTGGCGATGTAGACGTTGCCTGCCGCGTCGGTGACGACGGATGTACCGCCCCGCTCGATGGCGAGTTTAGTGATCAGCTTGTTATCGGATTGCAGTGTGCCTCGATATGTTTTCTCGTCGTCTTCACTGGTGAGATAGCGCTCCGTGCCGATCGAGAATGGCGCGAGTTGGCAGCTTTCCGGCAAGGGCCGCCAGAGCCAAGCGGCATAGGCTTTCTGGGTATCGCCAGTCAACAGGGCCGTTTGGGTGTCCGGCGCGTAGTAGAAGTGGCGGTGTTCGGGAAGGAGCCCGCTGCGAGTCGCCGTGTTGCTGCCGAGGCGGTACTTGTAGCCGACTCCTTCGAGCAGCCAGTTCAATTGGATCTCGTCGTTATGCAACCCCACCGGCAAAAGTAAGGACGTTCCGGGTGCGCGTGTGTCCGTGGGGCTTACCGCCGTCACTTGTCCCGTGCTCAGGTCGATGCTCGATACGGAGCGTTCCCAGTTCACGGCCAGCAACGAAGAGGGCGCCACAAAACCGACCACTTGCGGCATGACGTCTATTTTCGCGACCAGTTTCGCTCCCTCTTTGTATTGGTACACGGAATGCATTGCCGCATCGGTGAAGTAGACAGCACCCGATTCGCCCTCCGTGACGGTACGAACCGGCGTGCGCTGTATCGGTTTCGAGGAGTCGACGGCTGTACTGGAAGGCGGTCGGCGGATCGAGGGCGACATTGTTGTGGGAGCCGACGGTATTTTCTCTGTAATTCGCGATCAGCTGCACGGGACAGAGGAGCCTCGGTACGCTGGTTATACGTGCTGGCGCGGAATCTATCACGGCGATACAGTGCTCCCGGATCGCACGTCTCTCCTGGCTGTAGGTGGCGGCAGCCAGTTCGGGCTGTGGCCTTGCGGAGCAGGTCAGTTTTATTGGTTTCT
>JAFAZU010000413.1 GCA_019239585.1 Acidobacteriaceae bacterium | reverse complement strand
GATGGAATTCCTGATCGCCGTGTTGTTCAAGTTACTGAGCAGGTTGCCGGGACCGAAGGAAATGGGCCAGGAATGCAGGGCATTGGGGGTGACCAGACAGCTGCAACAGGCGGCCAACTCCTGATCGGGAGCGTACACGAAGACGTTTACGCAAATGTCCCCATATGAGTTGCCACCGACCACCGGAGTACTTCCCCCGGCTGTAAATCCATCGTTTGTTACGTTGACGACCCCGTCACCCTGGCTCAAGTGAGACGCATAGTTGATTTGAAAAGGGCCGTCGTTTGCTTGTCCGAACAGCGCTGCGGGAAGGATCAGCGCCGCTAGAGAAATGAGTACCTGGCGAATCATAAGGAAAACCTCCAGAAAAGAAAGTATCACATCGCCTGGATACATGTACATCAAATATTTCTACAGCTGGGTATCGGACCCGTGTTGCCACGATGAGTCCTTTTCACCCCGACGAAATCGAGGGACTCCCGAAATACAAAAACCGCCGCTGGACAGATACACCGCAATCAGAAACAACAACCTCAAAGACAATCGCCCGCCTCGACGAGAACTGCCGGAACACGCTTGGCACGTCGAAATTGCCTCGCAGCCATTCCAACTGATTTTACTTCCTGATCGGATTTTTGCGGCTGACAACCCCAGCCATGAATTAACGCGCGCCCGTTGCGGGCCGTTCAACTATTTTCCGGAGTTTGAGTTGATTTTGTTGTATTGAACAGTTAACGAATGGATTACCTGCTGATCATATAAAACCTCAGTCCACCACCACGAGCCGTAAGCGATCAGGGTTAGCACCCCCGCCATGAGGCAGACATTACGAAACAAGCGCGGATTGTCGTCAGCAAGGGGAACCAAGAGGCCACCCACGCCGAGAAGGATCAGTAGACTCTCCGCCAAGGGAGGATCCTTCTGCGCTTCGTAGGGATTCCTTGGTGGCGCAGTCTCGGTCTTGTGCTGGCTCAAGTAGTTGTCGGCCCTATACTGGCGCATGTAGTGTTGCGTCATTGCCCATACGCCTAGGGCCAAGCAAGCCACCGCGGGCGCGTACGAGACGCACGTAAGAAGGATTCGCAGTTTGCTCGGCGAGATTTTTTGGGCGAAAAAATTTTTTAGCTTGGCGAAAAAGGTTATTTGTGGTGGATTTTTTGCGTTCGGCAGTGATTCATTCTGAGCCCCCTGGACAGGCAAGTCGGCAGGTTTCCTCGTCCGATAGAGCTTACATAGACCAAAGCAGGAAAGTGCGAAAAGCATTGCGGTGTTGAGTGCGGCACCGCGAAGAATTTCAATTTGGTCATGAAACTCGCGCACGCGCCCCAATTTTTCCTCGCCCTCGAGCAGCAGCTTGCTCTCCTGCAGGCGAAAAACCTCGGTGATTGCTTGCTCCAGCACCTCGTCTTTCTCTTTGCTGCCATCCTTCTCAAACTCATTGCAGAAATCGGCTTTTCCGCCATGTATCTCCACCGGCAGTGGTAACACTTGGGTCTCCACAAGAACGCTGTGCGGATCACAATACTCGTGTAGGTAGACGCCCTTCTGGATAGAGACATGATTCGGCATGCCGAGCAGGATTTCGTCATCATCGAAAAAGTCGCTGGAAATTCGGGAAACGGCGCAACCCAGAAAGTATCCGATACCAATGATCAGCGCTAGGCCCACGTACTCCTGCGTCGACGGAGACAGGAGGTCGATTAGGGGAAACGTGATCTTGTCATGTTTGGTGGCACCACGCTGAAAAAATATGCGCATGAAGAGCCATAGCCATGGTAGAGCGAGGGCACCAATAATTAACGTATCGAAGGCAAACTTTAGTGCTTCCATAGCAGGTTAGAGTATATAGCTTTTCAGTCCGCTCAGGTGCGCCTAGAAGCGAGTGGCAGGGTGGGCCTCGGCCCTTTCGTATCGAATGTCGGTGTGTTATGCACAAATCACAATATGTGCATTCAAATCAGCCCTCTGATTTGACTTGGTTTCTGTTAATGTATTCACCTATTCAGCTCGCATCGCTGCCGTAGGGTCCACGCGAACTGCATGGATTGCAGGTAGCAGGCTTCCGGCAATGGTCATCGCGAGGGAAAGAGCGACGGCCACGGCCAGCGTACTGGGATCCCAAGGCTTGACGCCGGCCAGCAACGACTGGAGTAGCTGGCCTGCTCCATAGGCAAGCGTAATGCCCAGCACCATCCCAAACGCTGCCAGTTTGAAACCTTCCCCTACGGTCATCTTAAAAATATCGGATTGCTGAGCGCCCAGCGCGATTCGTACGCCAATCTCCTGTGTACGACTGGAAACGGCGAAGGCCAAAAGGCTGTGAATGCCGACAGCAGCAAGCAGCAAAGCGACGGTCCCAAATGCTCCGAGTACCGCTAACTGCACACGCCGGGATGCCGTTTGCTCCTCAACAATATCAGTCAGCGTGCGCACTTCCGAAATGGGCTGGCTCGGATCGGCTTCATGGATGATGCGGCGTAAAGAGGAAACCAGTGAGGCCGGATCGCCCGTGGTTCGAACGACAAGGTCCTTGGGCGCGTACCA
>JAFAZU010000658.1 GCA_019239585.1 Acidobacteriaceae bacterium | reverse complement strand
AAGCGATAGAGGAGATCGGCAAGTTCGCGTGGGTCGCCGAGATTGGCTTCAAAGACGCGATCACGATTCTGGTAGAGAACGGCGCGGCGGGTATCTTCAAAGATGATGTTACTGAGCGGATAGCCACGGCGGATTTTGCGCTCAATTTCGCGGTCAAGGTCGTCGCGGGAGTCCTTGGCTTCCCAATAACCACGGGGAAGCGTCAGGTGATCGCGGAGCGTGGCGTCAGGCCGGATGGTATCGCCTCCAGCGGTGCGGGTTCCTAGTTCTGAAATGAGCGTCCAGTTATGGAGACGGGCGGAATCAGAAAGCAGGGTTTCAAAGGCGCGGCGGAGACCCATCTCATGCTCGATGCCTTGCGAACGAATGGCTTCTAACGAGCGTTGATATTCCCGGATGACAGGGTGGTTGGGGGTGATTTCGACACTACGGCGTGTCATGAAAATTTGATTGTAGCGTCCGTCCAATGCTCACACTATCTCAAGCTAGGATCGACTAGCCTCGGGTCTATCCGGAAGGGTTTGGGATCGGACCAGATCAGTCGTAAGAAACGCGGGTGCTCGGGGTTGATAAGGATGTTATGTTCCTGCGGAACAACGACCGAAGGCACTTGCAACGCCGGGGCAGAGTTATCAGCGTAGTTCGGCTGCGTCAAAGCAGGCGAGTGGCCGTTGAGCCAGCGATCGCCGATATCACGCGACAGATTCTCAGATTCGAGTAACAGGGGCGTCTCCGATTCCGGCCATGACCAGAATCTTATTTCATCTGTCGGTATTTTGATTTCGGAATATATAAAGTCCGGCAGGTTCGCCGGGTCGCGCAGATGCACCAGAATTTCCAGGCACGCCAGCGAAAGAGAAGATGCTGCATAAAGCATGGCTTTACCAGGGCTATTCCATCTCCCGCCCCGTTTTCTCGCGCCGGTCGGGTCACGAGGATCACGGTACGCTGCGCAGAGCCGGAATGCGCTGATCAATTAAAAACGCCGTACTCGATGCGGTCGAGAATCGCTTCCACGGCGTCAGAATCTTCATTTATGACCTGTTCCGGTGTGCGGTCTTGCAACTCGGCCAAGCGAGTCGCCATCCAGCGTGTAGTCTTCTCTTCGCTCCCGAATAGCTTAAGGGCATGTTGCCATACGGCCGGACTTGCCGAAGCGGTGTTCACATCAACTATTCTAATGCTGCCAATTCCATATGGCGGCTAGCGAGCGTTGATATTCCCGAATAACAGGGTGGTTGGGGGTGATTTCGACACTATGGCGTGTCATGAAAACTTGATTGTAACGTTTGTTGAAATGTTGGCCAGGCTATGCTGACGGATTGTGGCCCAACTTACCTCCAGCAGTAACGTTTATTAAGCTGTACCAGTCAAAGTGTATGGTCTATGTTTAGTGGTTTGGCATTACGTTTGACTTTGGCTGCTATGTTGACGGCTTGGGGATCTCTTCCCGGCGTAATGACCGACAATGCCCCGTTTCATGTTTCCCAAGTGGATCAGTTTGCGGGCCGTTATGTTCTGCTCAGGGATCCGAGCGAGGATTTGAAACAGGCAATTAATCGGGCTACCAGCACGGTCAGTTTTGTGCGCCGGGCTATGGTGCGGTGGCAACTTCGCCAGAGAGCGGTTGCTTATTCATCATTCGTAATGGGGAGGGCAGGAGAGAGTCTCAGGACCATTTTGGCCGACAAAGGGAGTTTGTCATTGCCTTTATCGGGATCGCCCGTTCTGTGGAAGGCTCCTTTCGGCGAAATAGTACGGGCGCATTTGCAGCTTGGCACGGAACTGGTCGAGGTTTTTGAAGCGAAGCGCGGCCGGTGCGAGAGCCATTTTCAACTCTCGCCCGACCGCCAGGTTTTAGTTGTAGAGATCCGAATGATCAGTGAAGAACTGCCCGAACCTGTCGAGTACCGGTTGGTGTATCGACGGGCTTAGAAATTAGGCCGGTCACTTCGTTCGCGGCTCTGTTAGAACGAGAAGCGCAGGGCGGCTTGCATGACGCGCGGGTCGCCAGCGAGTGAGGTGATGGTGCCAACGCTGCCGGAGGTGAGCGCCGAGCTCGGTAGCGAGAACATGGGCGTGTTCGTCAGGTTGAAGACCTCCCAGCGGAATTGCAGGTTGGCGCGTTCGGTCAGAGAAAAATCGCGCATGAGCGAGAAGTCAAAGACCGTGGCGTGCGGACCGCGTAGGATGTTCACTCCCGCGTTGCCGAACTGGCCGCTTGGTGCGAGCCGGAAAGCGTCGGACGTGTTCGGCGCAAGCCCACGGCAGGCACGGTTAGTGGAGATATAGAACCAGCAGTCGATGCTGCCGACAGTTTGTGGAGTGCCGATCACGTTCGGGTAGGCGGTCGTGGCTCCGAAGGGGTCGATGGCGGTGTTGTAGTTGCCGCCGGAAGTCACGGAGAAGGGAAGTCCGGTGGAGTAGGTGTAGACGCCCGAACTGCGCCAGCCGCCGAGAAGCGCTGCGCCGAGGCCGGTGGAGAGCAGCGGCTTGTTTCTGCCGAATGGCAATTCGTAGACATAGCTGAAGACAAAACGGTGCGGAACGTCGAAGCCGCTGAGGCCGCGTGTGAAGTACTGGCCGTAGGCGGTTTGGATGCTCTTCGACCAGGTATAGGCGGCATTCACCGAAAGGCCGTTGGTGAAGCGGCGCTGCACGGATGTTTCCAGGCCGTTGTAGCTTCCGTTCCCTACCGATTGCTGATATTCAACGTAGCCGAACCTTTGATAAGGAAGAACGCCGCTGACAAGTTGATTCAGGTTGTAGATCAGGTCCAGGTGGGTTGACTTCGTGCCGACGTAGTCTGTGGTGAAAACGAATTGACCGGGCAGTTGGCGCTGAAAGCCGAAGCTCCATTGCTGGACGTAAGGCGTGGGAGAGTTCGGGTCTACCGTGCGGATATGGGAATTGGCCAGATTGATGTTGGCAGGGTCGAGCAGGTTCGGCGGGAAGCCGTTACGCAGCAGAAAGGCGGGCTGGTTTTTGTTGGACAGAAGAGTTGTTTGGCGGAGGTAGGGCGGGTTGAGCGCCAACTGGTTCTCGCTGCCCGCGCGCTGGAACAGCAGGTTGTAGATGCCGTAGCCACCGCGCAGCACGGTTTTATCGTTCAGAGCGTAAGCCAGGCCGAAGCGCGGCGCGAAGTTCTTGGTGTTGACTTTGACGAGAGTGCGGTCTTCGAGTGAACCGTCTTTCGCATAAATCAGCGAGCCGCCATTGGCCGCTATGAAGTTCGCCTGCTGGTTTTTTCCTTCGTAAACGGGCGTGGCGAAGTCGTAGCGCAGGCCGAGATTGAGCGTCAGTTTAGGAGTGATTTTCCAATCGTCCTGCACGAAACCGGAAGTCATCCAGAGGCGCTGGTCCACGAAGAAGACGTTGTTCAGCGTGCCCTGATAAACATAGCCGAGAAGAGCGTCGGCATAGGGCTGACCGCTAAAGCCCCCGTTAAAGGTGAGCGAGCCACGCGTAGAAGCCTGATCCTGGTACAGATTGCGCATAGGGGCGCGGACATCGACGCCGAAGCGGAGCGAGTGCGCGCCACGGTTCCAGGAGAGGACGTCGGTGTATTGGAATTGCTGCGGAACTTGCTGCTTGGGCAGGTAGTCGGGGGAGCCGATAAAGCCGAAGCCGGTGAAACTGGTTTGGGAGACACCGCCCGCAACAGCAGGGTTGTCGGGCACGCCGGGAACGTAGTCAGATGTTTTGTTTAAGCCGAAGGGTTGCTGTTGATCGTAGGCGAAATTGCGGACGAAACCTAATCGGAAGTCGTTGACCACCTGCGGCCCGAAGATGTGGGTCCAGCCTAGGACGGCGCTGTAGGATTTCAGCGTGGCGTTGCCCCAGGCGGAGGTGCTGGTACCGTCAGCGATGCCTCCGAGATAGCCGGGAATGTCGCGGATGCGGTCGGAACCGGTGTAGCGGACGAAGACCAGGTTCTTTTCATTGGAGTTCCAATCGACGCGGGCGTCGTAGCTGTCGGTATCGTCCACGAGAGCGCCGGTGCGCGCAAAATTGTTGATGTTACTGACCAGGCCGCGCTGATTGGGAAGCGGGAACAGGTTCAGCAGTTTCTGGCCGTAGGGGTCAATGAGGCTCGCGGGAACAACGTTGTTGGGGAATTGAATGTTGGTTGCCGGGTCGACGACCTTGGGATATGTCACGCCATTGGCGGAAGCGGCGGCGGAACTGAAATCCCCAATGCGTTCGTTAGGCAGAGGCACGGTGGCAATACGTGTAATGCCGCGCCGGATGCGGGTGCCTTCATAGTTGAAGAAGCCGAAGAGCTTGTTTTTGACGACCGGCGCGCTGAAGTTCCCGCCAAATTGGTTTTGCACGTTGGCGGGCTTAGGCTGGTGCGTCCGGTTCGAGAAGAAGTCGTTGGCGTCGAGAACGCGGTTGCGGAGGTATTCAAAGAGCAGGCCATGGAATTCGTTGGTGCCGCCTTTGGTGGTGACGTCCACGACCGCGCCGGGGCTGCGGCCGTACTCGGCGGTGTAGGGATTGCTAATCAACTTAAATTCGCCGATGACATCGACGGAAGGGCGCGAGGCCTGCGTGCTTAGCTCCTGAACGTTTTCCGAAAACGTGTTGTTGTCAATGCCGTCCAGAATGAAATTGTTCTGGGTGGAGTCGATGCCGTGAATATTGAAGCTGCCGGTGCGTCCGGATGCGGTGCCTCCGCTTTGCTCGGTGTAGCGCTGGGCTTGCACGCCGGGAATGAGGCGGATCAGATCGTCCCAATTGCGTTGGAAGAGCGGAGTGCTGATGATGGTTTCGTTACTGACGGTAGTGCCGATAGAGGCGTCGTTCAGAGAGATCTCCGGCGTGGCATCTACAACTTGGATTTCCGAGGCGGCTCCGGCGACGGTTAACTGAAAATCCTGCCGGGCTTTTTCCGAGGGGTCGAGCAGAACGGTTTGTTCCGCCTTTTCAAATCCGGGCTGTTCCACGGAGACGATGGTTGGGCCGATGGGCAGGCTTGGGAAATTATAGTAACCGGAGTTGTCGGTGACAGTGGTGCGGGTGATCTTTGTTCCCTGGTTGGTGGCGGTCACGGTCGCGCCGGATACAATCGCGGTGGAAGGGTCCAGCACGCGGCCGCTAAGTGAGGCCACGCCTGCTTGCGCAAAGAGTTGTTGTGTCGAGATCGCCAGACACACGAAGAGTAAACAGGATTTTGAAGTTGGATTCCACATAGGAAGTTGCGAGAGTTGCCGTCAGGATAGCGACCCAAATTAAAATTTGAATTACGAATGTATTGCAACCGGAGAAATTTTGCCGTCGCTCTAGGGCTTTTGCTGGGCAGAATGGTTGGTGAAGCTTCCGATTTCCCCCTCCTTGACCGGTTTGCCGGTCACTACGTGCTCCTCAGAGACCAGAGCGAGGATATCCGGCGAGCGATTGAGCGGGCCACTGAGAACATGAATTTCTTCGTTCGGCCCATCGCGCGGCGGCTGCTTCGTCAGAAAACGATTCTGTATCCTTCGTTTTCCATGGAGAGAAGCGGCGAATTTTTCCGCACCAGTCTGGCGGGAGAACCGCCACTGCTCCTGCCCTTGTCGGGAGCGGCAGTACCCTGGAAGGCTCCGGATGGAGAAACGGTCCGTGTTCGTCTGATACCGGGACAGCAGGCGCTCCGGCAGATTTTTGAGGCCAAGCAGGGCTGGCGCGAGAATCGCTTTACGCTTTCATCCGACGGCGGTCTGCTGATGATGGATGTCACCATTACGAGCAATGAACTGCCTCAGCCTGTTAAGTACCAGCTCATTTATCGAAGAGATTTAGCCCTTCCTACCTCTACTCTCCGGGCCCCTTAAACGATATAGAGGAGAGAGGGTTATTTTTCACCGTTGCGGGTATCGGGCCGACAAATTTGTTTCCGAGCTTTATCCATCTTCTTTACCCTCCTTGCGCCCTCATCAGGAGTTTGCGGGCAAACGCCGAAGGTGACTGCGATACGAGAGATCCGGTCACTCACGCCGGAAGATGCTGCCCGAAAGCTTCCGGTTCGCGTGCGCGGCACCGTTACCACGCTGTCAGGCTATAAAGATAGCTTCTTCCTGCAGGACGGGACAGCGGGCATTTCGGTGAACCGCAGTGAGCATAGCCCTCCGGTCAACGCTGGAGATTTTGTCGAGTTGGAGGCGACAAGCGAACCAGGCTGGTTCGCGCCGTCTCTCAATGCGAACCGCGTTCAAATTCTTTCCCGAAGCTCGTTTCCCCAAGCACGAATTTACCGCTTAAGCGAGTTGACGGCGGGTGTTGAGGACAGTCAGTGGATTGCGCTCCGGGGCGTAGTAAGAGCGGCGGCGGTGAAACAAATCTGGGGCCGTCCTGTGCTTTCGCTCACGGTTGATACGGGTGAAGGCGCCGTCAACGCACGGGTTCTCGACTACTCAGGCGATTACCGACATTTGGTGGATTCCGAAGCGCTGCTGCGGGGTGTTTGTGGAACCGTCTACAATGGCCACCGGCAATTTGTCGGAGTGCGGATGTTTATTCCCAGCTTGCGGGAGGTTGCCATTGAGAAGCCGGGCCGAGATGATCCTTTCGATGGTCCGCTACGGCCTCTGAATGGGCTGTTGCAGTTCGGCCGGGATCGGAGCCCTTATCACCGGATACGCGTGCGCGGCACTGTTACTTACCAGGGACCAGGAGGAGCTTTGTATTTGGAAGCAGGCAATCTCACCCTGCTCCTTCATGCCGAGACGACGGAGCGCGTGGCACCAGGCACAGCCATAGAGGCTGCCGGATTTGCCTCGCAGGGAACTTACTCACCCGAGCTGCAAAATGCGGTTTTCCGAGTCCTTGGGAAAGGCGCCGTAGGCGAGCCGCCGTCCGTCCGAGCCAGTCAGATTATTGAAACCAGAGATTCTGCACTCTTCATTCCCTATGACGGCCAACTGGTTCGTATGCGCGGACAAGTAGTCGGATTAGCTGAAACAAGCGTGGAACAGACGGTTTTGTTGAACGACACGGGTACGGTATTTCCAGTGAAACTGCAAAAGGGAAGGGGTGATTTTTTCCCCGTGCTTCCCGGCTCCACCCTGGAAGTGACGGGTATCTGCGTTGCTGACAGAAATGAGAATGGTGATGAAGAGTTGTTTGAGATTCTCGCGCGCTCTCCTCTTGATCTGCGAGTGTTGGCGCAACCGTCCTGGTGGAATGCCCGCCACACGCTGCTCGTTCTGGTCCTGACAGTTCTGCTCACGCTGGGAGCGTTTGCCTGGATTGGCTGGCAGCGGAAACGAATTGAGCGCCAGAAACAGGCGCTCATTAACTCGGCGCGGGTGTTCGAGCGGGCTTTAAATGAAGTCCCGTTGCTGGCCCTGAGTCTCGGCCACGATGGGCGCATAATGGCGTGCAATGAATTGCTGTTGAAGCTGCTGGGGCGTTCCGCGCAGGAAGTCATTGGTCTCGACTGGCGAAAGCACTTTGTCGCAGAAACGTGTCCTGTTCTCGACGCGCCCCCGGCAGATGTCGGTTTCAGTGACACGCTCCGTACCAAGCACCAGGAGCATCTCCGGGCTGGAGACGGATCAATACGCCTGGTGTCCTGGTTTAATGCCGTGATTCATGACCCGAACGGGAACGGCACGGCAGTGATTGCTCTGGGTGAAGATATTTCTGAGCGCAAGCGCACGGAGGAAGAACTGGGCAACGCCTTAGCGTCGGCCAAAGCTGCTTCGGAATCGAAAAGCGAATTTCTTGCCAACATGAGCCATGAGATCCGAACGCCCATGAACGGAATTCTCGGCATGACGGATCTGTTGCTGCAAAGCGAGCTGGACTCTGAGCAGCGCGAGAACCTGAAAATGGTGAAGAGCTCGGCGGATGCGCTTCTCACGATTATTAATGACATTCTGGATTTCTCCAAGGTGGAAGCGGGCAAGCTGGTTTTAGAAAGTATCCCCTTCTGCCTGGAAGACGTTGTGTCCGAGGCGGTTGCCCCCTTAGCGATGCAGGCCGTTGGTAAAGGACTTCGCATGTTCTGGAGCATTGACCCGCAAGCTCCTCGTTATGTGACGGGAGACCCCGGCCGTTTGCGGCAAGTTCTCCTCAATCTGCTAGGGAATGCTCTCAAGTTCACAAAGGCGGGCGAAGTCAGCTTGCAAGTGGAGATTGAGTGTCTGACAGAGAGCGGCGTGGAGATGCATTTCCGCGTCAAAGACACGGGCATCGGCATTCCGGCCAA
>JAFAZU010000628.1 GCA_019239585.1 Acidobacteriaceae bacterium | reverse complement strand
GACGATCAGCAACGATCAATCCAACATCGTTTTTTTCTTCTTTACGAATGCCCGCATAAGTAGCGGCATAACGAAATCCTAAAGGCAGCGTCACTGTTCCTCTCCCATCTGTTCACCGGAAATAGGCTTGTAGCCGTTGATGAAAGCATCCACTGACATTCGCTTTTTGCCGGATGGTTGCACTTCGGTCAGTTGGAGCGCCGTGTTGTCGCCGCATCCGACCAGCAAATCCCGTTTTTTGACCTCAACGGTGCCCGGCTCCAACACGTTATGCGTTTCGGTCGGAGTTGCCCGTACGATAGAGAGCCCTTGTTGGCGAAAGGCGGTGTAAGCGCCGGGCCAGGGATCAAACCCGCGCAGACGATTATAGATGTCCTGCGCCGGTCTTCGCCAATCGATGCGGCCGTCCTCCTTTTTCAGAATCGGAGCCAGCGTCGCTTGCGAATCGTCCTGCTTTTCATAGCGGGCGCAGTTCTTTTCTATCTGTTTTATCGCTTCAATCAGAAGATCAGCGCCTAATGTGGCGAGCCGCTCGCTGAGTTCCGGCGCCCTTTCATCGGGATCAATCTCTGTCGATGCTTTCAGCAGGGTGTCACCTGTATCCAGGCCGGCATCAATCCGCATGATCGTCACGCCCGTTTGTCTCTCACCATTCGCAATGGCCCACTGAATCGGAGCCGCGCCTCGGTATTTTGGCAAAAGCGACGCATGCACGTTCAGGATGCCATAGGGCGGCAAATCGATAATGTTCTGTGGAATGATTTGACCGTAACCCACCACCACCATCAGGTCCGCCGCAAGCGACCGCAACTGTTCGACGGCTTCCGGCCGCCGAATGCGTTCCGGCTGGTAAATAGGCAAGCTGAGGGGCTGCGCTACCACCTTTACAGGCGACTCCGCTAGTTGATTGCCGCGTCCTTTCGGTCGATCCGGTTGTGTGAATACGCCTAATACCTGATGTCCGGCAGATACTAAAGCCTCAAGGGATGGAACCGCAAATTGGGGCGTGCCCAGAAAAATCACTCGCATGGGAGATTTCTGACTGATCTAGTCCCACTCGCCCGCTTTTTGCAGTTTTTTGATTTTACGCCGGATCATATCGCGTTTGAGCGCGCTGAGGTGGTTCAGGAACAGAATACCGTTTAAATGGTCAATCTCATGTGCGAGAGCACGGGCCAGAAGCTCCTCACCCGGCAACTCGACCGCTTCCCCTTTCACGTTTTGTGTGCGGACCAGGACTTTGTTGGCGCGCGTAACCGGCTCGCGGAATCCTGGAATACTCAGGCAGCCTTCCTCTCCGGTTTGCTTTCCTTCGCGAAACGTGATTTCCGGATTGATGAGAACGACCTTCTTCGATTCATCCTCACCGACACTTGTGTCAATGACC
The DNA here is from genome assembly GCA_019239585.1 of Acidobacteriaceae bacterium. Classification (GTDB taxonomy): domain Bacteria; phylum Acidobacteriota; class Terriglobia; order Bryobacterales; family Bryobacteraceae; genus Bog-105. Next base: position 7,067 of record JAFAZU010000628.1, on the reverse strand, counting down.
GATACCCGTTTCAGCACTCCTATTTGTGGAGCGGCCAATCCAACTCCTTTCGCGGCGTACATGGTTTCCCACATGTCATTAATTAGCTGGTGCAGTTCGGGAGTATCAAATTCCTTCACCGGCTCCGAGCGTTGTTCGAGCACGGGATCACCATACTTCAAAATTTTCCGAATCATCTTTGCGACCGAACAGGCAAGTTCAAGCAATAAAACCAGGCCTGTTCTTCCTAAAATTCCTTTACCTGGGCGAGGTAACCGTCGAAGTTGCGCTTGGTTTCACGAAGGGAATCGCCGCCAAACTTGTCTAGAAATGCCTGAGCCAGAACTAACGCAACCATCGCTTCCCCAATCACACCCGCAGCCGGTACAACCGCCACATCACTCCGTTCGTAAGCAGCCAATGCAGGCTCGCGGCTCGGTAAATCGACTGATTCCAGGGGCCTGCGCAGGGTCGAGATCGGCTTCAGAAAACCTCTGACCACGACGTCCTGACCGTTAGTGATGCCGCCTTCCAAGCCACCGGCCCGGTTCGAGCCACGATGAAATGCCTGCCTTTCTTTATCGTAATGAATCGTATCTTGAACCGTGGAGCCGTAGGAGCGTGCGCCCTCTTCGGCGTGGCCAATCTCAACGCCCTTTACAGCTTGAATAGAGACGATCGCCTGCGCCAAGCGCCCATCCAGCCGCGTATCCCAAGCGATGTGCGATCCCAAACCCGCAGGCAGTCCATGGGCTACTACCTCAAAGGCGCCGCCAATGGTGTCGCCCGTGCGGTAGGCATGGTCCACCGCTTCCTTCATACGCCGTTCAGTTTCTTCATCGACACAGCCCAGGAGAACTTCCTCGCGTTCACTCAAAGCAACGATTTCTTCCCATTGCGCCGGGCGCTCCAATCGAACGGGGCCGACCCCTACTACATGACTCAGCACCTCGGCTCCAAACTGTTTCAGAAACGTCTTTGCCAGCGCTCCAAGGGCGACTCGCGCCGCTGTTTCCCGCGCACTGGCGCGCTCTAAAACGTAACGTGCTTCGGCAAAGTCGTACTTGATGGCTCCAGGTAAATCCGCATGGCCCGGCCTAGGCCGATGGACCGCTTTCTCCTGACCTGCTACCGCATCTTTCGATTCAACAGGCAGCGTTCCGGCCCAATTCTTCCAATCTTTGTTTTCGATCAGGATCGCAATCGGAGAGCCGATGGTTTGCGAATGACGCACGCCGGAAACGATCTGAACGCGATCAGTTTCGATCTTCATTCGTCCGCCGCGCCCATACCCTTGCTGCCTGCGCCAGAGTTGACGGTTCAGGTAGTCCAGGCAAACCGGCACGCCTGCGGGCAAACCGGTGAGGGTAGCCACCAGGCACTCTCCATGCGACTCACCTGCTGTTTCAAAACGCAACATTCAATGTTTCATGGTAACGAAGCGAGCGGCTGATTTATCTTTCAATGGGATAATTTGAGTGGCAGGGTCCGTTGTCCAGTTCTCTTTTTCCTTACGCCAGCAAAGTGGAAGAAACGCTCCGGTTGGCAAGCCGTCGAAGGCTGCTGGTCGAAGCAGCAGAGCAGTTAGCTCCGACGCTTAGCGTGGTTCTGAGTGGTTTTGCTTTGACCCTGCTGTTGGGAACGGATTCCCTGGGCTGGCTGCCGGTAATTTTGCTTAGCGCCGTCGGCCTAACGGTTGCTGCTCTGCGTTTAAAAAGGCGCCTGCTGTCCCTTTATCGAGTAGCGCAGATGCTGGATCGGAAGCTGTCACTGAATGATACGCTTTCGACGGCGCACTTTCTGTTGTCAAGTCCGGCGGTTGATAACAACGGAGCGGCTCGATTCCAGTTGGAGCAAGCTAGCCGGGTAGCGGAAGAGGTAAAAGTTCAGGACGCCTTTCCTTTTGAGGGTAAGCGAGCGTGGGCTCTTTGCGGAGCGCTCCTAGCAGTCAGTTTCGGTCTGTTCGCGCTGCGCTATCTCGTGACACAAAGTTTGAGCTTGCGACCCCCTCTCGTTGCCTTGCAAATGCCGTCGGTAGTCGAGCGTTTGGAGAAGTCTCTGCGGCCCAAGCCGGATCACGTAAAAACTCCGCCCCTGCCACGCTACTACCCTGCCAACCCGATAACGGGTAACAGTACAGAAGCAAGAGACAACCGCAGCTTACCGACGGAGGCATCTGATCCGGCAGGGTCTGATGATCGTAATGGCGAGCTGACAAAAGCGCAAACGCAAACCGCAGGCAAAGGCAAACAACGGGCGTCGGACACTAAATCAGGAACCCGCAGCGGCGATGGGAAGTCGTCCGGAGAGCAAGCCTCCGAGAAGACCGAAGAGCGGAGTGAGCAACAGGCGGGAGCGCAATCTCCGCCTTCTAAGGACGAGCAACCGGCCAATGGCCAGAGCAATTCACCTGGATTAATGAACCGCATGAAAGATGCGCTTTCAAACATGATGGCGAAGATGCGGGCCAACGGAGCGCCGCAACAGTCAGGGCAGCGCAACGAGGGAAGCCAGGACCAAGCAAAAAACAACCAAAGCGCTTCGGCAGCGGCGCAGCAGGGACAAGGAAACGACCGGCAGAACGCACAGGGCGAAGAATCAAGTGAAAATCAGAACGCGGAAGGACAGGCGCAAGGCCAAACGTCCGAGCGTCCGCAGAATGGCCAAGGGCGCAGCAGCGATCAATCGGCGCAGAAAGGTTCTGATGCACAATCCGGCGTAGGGCGGCAGGATGGCGACAAGGGAATTAAAGACGCTGAACAGTTACGGGCTATGGGGAAGCTGGCTGAGATCATCGGCAAGCGTTCCGCGAACCTGACCGGCGACATGACTGTGGAAACTCCGTCCGGCAAGCAGCAATTGAAAACAGCCTACTCGCAGCAGGTGGGACGGCACTCCGATTCAGGCGGCGAGATCAACCGCAATGAGATTCCCATAATGTATCAGCAGTACGTCCGCGATTACATGGAGCATGTCCGCAAGCAGCAGGCTCAGAATAAGCCTTAAAAGAGCCAGACGGCTAAGGCTCTATAGGCTCGCTACATCCAGCAATGCGGGCTCACACTTCAGAAGTTAAATCTTCCCGTTACGACCAGTACCCGCCCAGAGACAATCGCACCCTGGCCCGTGCCATAGATGCTAGTGGGCGTGCTTACGGTACTCGTAATCAACCCGAAGGACCCGGAGGCGGCGTTACCGTTGGGAACAGCGAAATTTGGATGATTCAGCAGATTGTAGGCGCTGGCTCCTAATTCGAAAGCGGCTCGCTCAGTGATGGGAATTTTTTTGGTCAACTGAGTATCCAGGTCAAAGAATCCAGGCCCCCGAAAACTGTTAGGTGGAATGTTGCCGAAATCCGTTTGTACGGGTGCGGCACCATTTGCTCGCGCTGCAGCGAAATCAGCAGGACTGAAGCATCGGGTGTTCACGTCCCTGCAACTGATGCCCAAAATGCTGGGATTCAATAGATCCGCCACAATGGCTGCGCCCGAGCCGAAATTGGTGGACAGTAAGCCTGGAATTTGGCTATTGACTACAGAGAAAGGCCGTCCACTATACAGGTACATTTTAGTTCCCAAGGTCCAGCCCGTCGCCACCCAGTTCAGGATACGACCACGGAACTTTGAGGGTGTCATCCACACGAGATCACCGGTCAGCACATGCCGTGTGTCAAAGTTTGTCGAGCTATAGCCTGTCTGCAGATGATAGGGATTGTAGACCAATGGTGCAGTTGCCGTAATGCCGGGCCCGAGTTGCAGGGCGTGACTCCATGTATAACTGATCTGGCCTTCAAAGCCGAGGCTGAAAGCATGACGCATGGCGAGAGACAGCCCGTGATAGTTGGAATAGCCATTGTTGAAAAGCTGAGTGATGCTCGAAAAGCGTCCATCCGGAGGAGAAGCGGGAACACCAGCAAACCCGCCGGGATAGCGTGATGGTGTGCTGAGGTAAATGTTGGCGCCCGGATTAGTTAAGGTTTCGCTATAACCGTGATTTCCGGAATAGGTAACGGCCAGCACGTTATGAACCGTAAGCGTGTGTTCCAGTTCCACACTCCATTCCAGAACCTTGGCGCTGGCAAAACTTTGTGGCGTTGTATAAAAGGTGGGGCGAGAAAAGGTAACCTGGCCCAGTGCCGCTTGCATCTGTGACAACGTGTAGCCTACCTGGAATCCATTTTGAAATGCTCCGTTGGCGGCGATAGCCGCTGCTTGAGAACTTTGGGGGTCCGTCGCCTGCGATACGGCGCCAAAAGTGACAGTTGGGGTGAACTTATTGGGCGCGTTGCCAAAAATATTAGCGGCCAGATTACCGGGAAAGGTATTGGCAAATAATCCCACACCGGCGCGAATAATCGTTTGGTTAGCACGAAAGGGCGAATACACAATCCCGAAGCGAGGTTCGGGAATGACACCTTCTAAATTCGGAAACGCGCGATACAGGCCTGTCTTAATGGTTGCATTGTAGGGCGTATTAATGCCGGACTGATAGCCCGCTCCCAGGAAGGCGGCGTTGAAGCGCGAGAAACAGTTGTCTACGCAAGCAGGATTCTCATTTTGCTCAAAGCGAATGCCGTAATTCAGTTTCACAGCACGGCTCACCCGCCATTCGTCCTGTGCGTAATAACCGAGCGAATACAGCCGAATGTGAACATGTTGCAGTAAAGGAAAGGACTGTATGAAACGGCTTCCTGTGCCGGCATTGATTGTGCCGCTGGCGAAATCCGACAATGCATTGAAGGTATAGGTTCCAATTTGCGAGCCGCTGGCGATATTGCTGTCCGTCACGCGATTATGGCGATAGTTGACGCCGACCTGGACGGTATGGCTGCCGTGACTCCAGGACAGATCATCAATGAATTGCAGTTGTGAACCGGCTCGGCCGACCGGCAACGAAGCACCCAACCCTTGGAAGCCAACGTTGGAGCTTGTTGCACTGCCATTCGCACCGCCGTCATTAAAGGCAAAAATCGCGGGCATAAGCGATTGCGCTTTGGCAAAATCAACCACGCCAAAGACGGCGGAGTACCAGTTGGTGCTCGCGACAAAGTTATTCACCAGGTTTGGATTGATGACGTAAGAGTGGTTTAGCTGGCCGATAATCCAGGGCTGATTGCTTTGCGTATTGAAGACGGGATTGATAGAGCTGGTACTGCTCGCCTGCACTCCCCAATCATCACTGAAGCGGAAGAAAACTCGCTGTTTGTCATTGATGATATGGTCAGCACGAGCTGAAACATAATTTTCTGTATTCACGCTGGAGGCGTTCGTGCCGAAAGCGAGGGCACAGGGGGCTTGCTGCCCAAAGAAGAGTCCTGACCCTCCACCAACTGGCGTACCGGCAAAGCCCTGTGTGCCGCAACCGAGTTTGTTGTTTCCATCCTGCAAGGGACCGGTTCCGTTCGTAACAGGTACGGCCCGGTTCACGCCCGGAGCTCCATTGTAGAGATTAAAGGCAGCCTGATAGAGAGGAACAGAAGAGGCAGGTACATGCGCCAGAATATATTGCTGTAACTGCGGCGAGGGAACCGAGACAACGCCGGTTGAAGGCAGCGCGTAGCGCAGGCCTTCTACATTCACAAAGAAAAAGGTTTTGTCTTTCCAAACAGGTCCGCCGAGCGAACCGGCAAACTGGTTCGCCACGGAGCGGCCTCGCGGAGTGCCGGTTGCATTTTTAAAAAAATCATTGGCATTGAAGATGGCATCGTTGTAGCTTTCGCTCAGATTACCGTGAAACTGATTTGTGCCTGACTTTGTGACGAAGTTTACTTGCGCTCCGGCCATGCGCCCGTATTGGGCGCTGAAAGCGTTGAGCACCACGGCAGCTTCCGAAATATCGTTTGCTCCCAGGGTATTATTGCTTGCGCCGGACTTGTTGTTGTTTGTGTAAGGCTCTGTAATATCCGCTCCGTTGAGGGTAAACAGTGTTGCGCTGAAAGGAATGCCGTTGACATTGAAGTTTCCATTTCCGCCATCGACGTTCAGGCGCACTCCTGGCACTGAGAAAGCGACGTTCGTAATATCACCGCCGTTTACAGGCAAATTTCTTACCTGCATTTCGCTAAACGAGGTAGCTTGGTTAGCATTTTCGGTTTGCAGCACGGACGAGGGCGAGATAACCTCCACCACTTGCATCGTGCCCTTAATAGTTACAACGAGAGGAACTGCCTGCTGTTGACCGACCAGCAAAGTAAGTTTTGTCGCCGGGGATTGCAGATTCTGGCCTTCTGCCGAGAGCATATAATCACCGGGTTTCAGCAAGGGGAAACGATACTGGCCTGACTCATTGGTCACCGTGCTCTGTTCAGCATTCGTGCCGACCGAGCGAAGCGTGACCGTGATTTCCCGCACTACCGCGCCGCTCGAATCCGAAACGGTTCCGACTACATCACCCGTGGTAATTGTCTGCGCCCATAGGCCCGGTAGGAACAGTAAAGAAAATATTACCGGAAGGACATGGCCTTTTAACTGCATTAAAAATCCTTTCATCCACCAACCATCAGCTCGATCCGGCGAGTCAGGAGCAGTCTTTCTTTCGCCGTCTCGAGCGCTTGCCTTTCGGAATCTTCCCGTGTAGCGGCAATCCCTCGAGCAATGAGCGCTCCGGAAGAGCTGGACTCAACTTGCGTGATATAGGAACTACCTATGCAGTAACAAGTCACGCTCACGAGCCAGCCTTCCAGTTCCTGCTCGTAGTTCCTCCACTCTTCCGCACAGATCCGCATTCAGCTCGCTTGCTATCGGGATGCGCGAACATTTTCGGAGAGAAGCCGCTCAACTCTTTCGGTCACGTCTTTTTGTAAGGCGACATGGAATGGTCCGCTCGCAGGCGCAGCAAAACCGGCGTGGATGGCGCGTACCTTTCCGTCGCGTCCGAGGAAGAACGTAGTCGGCCACGAGTTCAAGTTTTCCACTTGCGGAAGTTTGGCCTGCAGTTCCTGCGGTTCGCCAGCGATCAGGTACGGATATTCAATTCCATATTTCTTGATGAATGCTCGGAGGCGGGCCGGATCGGCGCGCTGCTCCGGCTCTTCGAAGTCCAGCGCCACGATTTCCAAGCCCTGCGCGTGATACTTGCGATACAACTCC